>JAWKUA010000021.1 GCA_041398785.1 Planctomycetaceae bacterium
GACAGGATCCGTGAACACAGCGAACCGTTTCGTCGGATTGTCGACCAGATCGGTCAGGTGCTGGTCGCGCAGGAACGGCTGGTGCATCGGATGCTGATCGGCCTGCTGGCGAACGGACACCTGCTTATCGAAGGCGTGCCGGGTCTGGCCAAAACGACGGCTGTCTCCAGTCTTGCCAGAGCGGTCAACACGGGTTTTCAGCGGCTGCAGTTTACACCCGACCTGTTGCCCGCGGACTTGATCGGAACGCTTGTTTATCGACCGCAGGACCAGACGTTTGTGGTGCAGAAGGGACCCATCTTTTCGAATCTGATTCTGGCCGATGAAATCAATCGGGCTCCTGCGAAGGTGCAGAGTGCTTTGCTGGAAGCCATGCAGGAACGTCAGGTCACGATCGGTTCGGAGACGTTTCCGCTGGAGGAGCCGTTTCTGGTGATGGCGACTCAAAACCCGATCGAACAGGAAGGTACCTATCAGCTTCCGGAAGCCCAGACAGATCGCTTCATGCTGAAAGTGATTGTGGACTACCCGAACCGCAGTGAGGAACTTCAGATTCTGCGGCGGATGAGCCGGACTCAGGCGAAGTTCGATATTCAGCCGGTCACTTCGCCAGCGGAAATCATGATCGCTCGAAGTCTGCTGGACGAAATCCACGTCGCGGAAGCGGTGGAGAACTACATCGTCGATCTTGTCATGGCGACGCGCAAGCCGGAAGCTTACGGGCTGAAAATTGCCGATCTGATCCAGTTCGGTGGTTCGCCGCGAGCCACCATCTACCTGACTCTGGCCGCGAAGGCCAACGCATTTCTGGCGGGCCGGGGATATGTCGTGCCGCAGGATGTCCGGGATCTGGCTGCCGACGTGCTGCGTCATCGCGTGATGATTACCTACGAAGCGGAAGCGGAAGACCGAACCAGCGATTCGATCGTCAATCAGATTCTGGAACACATTCCGGTGCCGTGACGTGATCGTGACGATGCAACCGGCGCGTTGTCCATTTCGAAGAAATGACAGGCGCAGGTTTTCGATTGGCCGAACGCATAAGCAGATAGTTCCATGATCCCTCGTGAAATCATTCGCAGAATTCGCCGCATCCAGATTCGTACGTCTCACCGAGTCGACGAACTTCTGGCCGGAACGTGGCATTCCGCGTTCAAGGGACGCGGCATTGAATTCGAAGAAGTACGTCCGTATCAGATGGGTGACGACGTGCGAGCCATTGACTGGAACGTCACCGCCCGCAGCGATCAGCCCTACGTGAAGCTGTTTCGCGAAGAACGCGAACTTGCCGTCATGCTGCTGGTCGACCTGAGCGGTTCGCAGGATTTTGGCACTCATCGGCAGACCAAACGGGATCTGGTGGCGGAACTCGGTGCGACGCTGGCCATGTCGGCGATCAGGAACAACGATCGTGTCGGTCTGACACTGTTCACCGACGAAATCGAAAAGAGCATTCCGCCTCGAAAAGGCTCACGGCATGTACTGCGACTGATCCGGGAACTGCTGTACTGCGAACTGGTCGGCAGCCGCACGAACCTGCGGCGAGTTCTGGAGCACCTGAACCGCACGGCAAAGCGGCGCACCGTGGTGTTTCTGATCAGCGATTTTCAGGACAGCGGTTTTGAATCGACGTTCCGGGTGGCTCGCCGTAAGCACGACATCATTCCCGTGGTCATCAGCGATCCTCGTGAGGGAGAAATGCCGGACGTGGGACTGGTCCGACTGCGCGATTCAGAAACGGGCGAAGTCGTGATGCTGGACACGTCCAGCCGCCGAAATCGCGACGAGTTCGCGAATCTTTACCGGCAGCAAACGGAGGCACGCGATGCCATGTTTCGCCGGCAGAAACTGGAACCGATCCACCTGACCACGGGCCACGATCTGGTTGAACCACTGCGGAAGTACTTTCACCGGCGTGAGAATCGTTCATGAACAGCTGCCGAGCAAAATCCAGCGCTCCGGCGGAACAAAATCGGTTCCGCTGGACATTGAAACGGCCTGCACGTCAGGACATCGCTGCGGCAGGGATGCGGCCGCGGCGCGCCGGTCGTCTGTGGTCGGCAATTGCCGCGGCGATCGTTTTTTCAACCGCTGTTTCACCCATCCGTGCGGATTCGCTGAGCCGCACGACGAAGGCAGGCCAGGCGGAAGCCACGGTGTTGGTATCGTCGACTTCCGTGCAGGTCGCCGAACCGTTTCGTCTGGAGCTGTCCGTGACGGCGCCCGTCGGCACAACCGTTGTTCTTCCCGCCGTGCCGCCGCAGTTGGGCGGCTTTGACGTACTCGATCAAGACGACCTGCCGGACATTCCCGCCGGCGAAGGCGAAGGTCAAAGACTGTGGACTCGACGGCTGACTCTGGACAGCATCACGTCCGGTGATCTGATGATCCCGCCACTGGAAGTTCGGATCTTCGACGGTCAGCGTTCTCAGACTCTGATGACCGAAGCGATCCCGGTCCGCGTGGTCAGTGTTCTGGAAGGCAGGTCCGATCCGACACAGTTCCGCGACATCAAGACGGTTGTGGACGTTGAAATTCCGAAAGCACCATCGCGAGCCTGGCTGTGGTGGACACTGGCGGGGATCGGCGCGTCGGCAGTGTCTGTGGCTGCGATTGTCGCGGTTCGTCGTCGTCGATCCTGGATCTCGCCGACTGACTGGGCACTGCGAGAACTGCACCGAGTTCGCAGCAGCGATGCATTGGCGGAAGCTGACAGCGAAACTGTTTTTCGGCGTCTTTCCGACATTCTGCGGAACTTTCTGGAACTGCGGTTCGACATCGCTGCTCCGGTTCTCTCGAACGATGAACTGCTGCGAACTCTGAAATCCGGAAACGACATCCGTTCCGAAGCCACTGTTCGTGCGGCCGCCGTCCTGCAATTGGCAGATCAGGTTCGCTTCGCCAGCCTGCAGCTCACGGGACCGGAACTTCTGGCGGCCGTCGACGATGCTCAGTACGTGGTCGAACACGCGGTGGACAGTGACAGGCCGCGATCCGATGTGCAATCCGCTGATCGATCGGGGGAGTTGGCGTGATGTTTCATTCTCCCTGGTACTTTATTCTCTTGCCGCTGGTTCCAGTTGTCGCATGGCGGCTGTTCGCCAGACGCCGCCTGCTCGCCGTGCGCTTCAGTTCGGTCGCACTGGCGCGGCGGATGCAGCCCACGCTTCGACAACGGCTGGTCTGGCTGCCGAATGCGTTGACAATCGCGGCGCTGCTGCTGCTGATTGTCGGAGCGGCGCGGCCGCGTGAAGGACGCGAACAGGCGGTGTCAGAAAGCGAAGGCATTGCGATCGAACTTGTCGTTGACCGCAGCGGCAGCATGCAGGCCATGGATTTTCAGATTGACGGAGAACACGTCGACCGGCTGACGGCCATCAAAAACGTAGCCGGCAAGTTCGTTTCCGGCGGTGATGGCCTGGAAGGGCGATTCAGCGATCTGGTCGGTCTGGTGACGTTCGCGGGCTACGCCGACGGCGTCACGCCTCCCACTCTGGACCATTCGTTTCTCGTGGCTCAGCTAAACAATGCTCAAATCGTCAACAGTCGCAGCGAAGACGGTACGGCCATCGGCGACGCCATTTCACTGGCCGTGGAAAAGCTAAGTGCCCTGGATGCTCGCCAAAAGAAGAAGGTGAAAAGCAAAGTCATCATTCTGCTGACAGACGGTGAAAACAACGCCGGTGAGCTCGATCCGGTCCAGGCCGCTGAACTTGCGCAGACGATGGGCATTCGGATTTACACGATCGGTGTCGGTACCCGAGGTCAGGCTCCCATGCCCGTTTCCGACCCCTTTTCCGGAAGAACAGTAATGCAATGGGTGCCGGTCAATATTGACGAAGACACGCTGACAAAAGTCGCCAATGTCACGGGCGGACAATACTTCCGTGCGACGGATACGGATTCGCTGCAGAAGGTCTATACGGAGATCGACCAAATGGAAAAGACGGCCGTCGAAGCCAGACACTATGTGGACTACCGCGAACTGGCGGTCCAGTCCTGGTTTGTTTCGGGAATGAAGCTTCCGGCGGTGTTGATGATGGCATTTGTACTACTGGCCGCTCGGCTGGTGCTGCAGCAAACCTGGCTGCGGGAATTGACATAGAAGGATGCTGTTGATGGATATCCGAATTGGCAATCCGCAGGGACTCTGGCTGCTGGCGGTCGTCGCGGCGGGAATTTTCCTGACGGTGTTCGCGCTGCTGCGTCGACATCGTGCGGAGCGACGGTTCGCATCCTCCGGCATGCGCAGGGAGCTGCTTCCGCCGAATGTGGTGTCGCGGCACGTGATTTCAGCAGTTCTGGTGTCCGGAAGTTTGTCGCTGTTGAGCATCGCGGTGATGGATATTCGCTGGGGACAGACATGGACCGACGTGCCTCAGAAAGGCATCGAAGTCATGTTTGTGCTGGATGTGTCACGCAGCATGCTGGCCGAAGACGTCGCGCCGAATCGCCTTGGTCGGGCGAAGCAGCAGATCCTGGACATGCTGGACGAAATGGCAGGGGACCGAGTGGGACTTGTCGTGTTTGCCGGGGAAACTCGGCAGGCCGTTCCGTTGACGAGTCACTACGAAGACTTCAAACAGACACTGGATTCCGTCGGTCCTCAAACGGTTCGTCGCGGTGGTTCGCGGCTGGGCGATGCCATACAGGCTGCTGCCGGCGGGTTTCTCAGCAAGACGAACGATCACAAGGCGATCGTCATTTTCACCGACGGTGAAGATCAGGAGAGCCAGCCGCTGGAAGTCGCCAGGCAGGTTCACAGCGACCTGGGAATCCGGATCTTCACGGTCGGGCTGGGCGACATGCAGCATGGAGCGCGAATCCCTGAAACGACTGACGGACGCGGCGGATATGTCCAGTACGAAGGGCAACAGGTATGGTCAAAAATGAACGGCAGTATTCTGAGTCAGATTGCGACGGAAACGGATGGTGCCTGGATTCCTGCGGGAACCCGGCGAGTCAACATGGCGGACGTGTATCATGGATATGTGGCAAGCGTGGAACAGACCGCGTTCGAAACTGCCCGAATCAATTCCTATATCCCGAGGTTCCAGTGGTTTGCTGTGCCGGCAATTGCTCTGTTGTTGATTGAAGTCTGGGTTTCGACGCGTCCGGCCGGGATCACGGGGCGGCGTGGAAGCCACCGGATGTCACCATCCCGTGGCCGGCAGACGTCAACGGAGTCAGCGGCTTCAGAGAGAGCGGCACAGGTTGCGTAGTGGAGTCCGGAGATATGCATAATCTTTTTCCAAAGCACCATCCGTTCCGTGGCGTTGTGATGCTGGTCGCGGCAGTCACCGGCATTTCCGCGGCTGCGATGGCGGAAGAAGATGCGGTGCCGGTGGCCGAACAGATTAACGCCGCCAACGTGATGCTGCGCGACGGTCAGATTGACGAGGCCATCAACGCGTATCAGCGAATCTCCACGCCGCAGGAACACCATGATGAGCTGAACTACAACCTTGCTGTCGCGGAGTATCGCAAGGGCCATCTTGATTCGGCCGAGCAGCGCTTTCGGGAGGTTTCCGGGTCTGCGAGTTCGGACGTTGCCGCGAAGAGTCGCTACAACCTTGGAAATTGTGCGTATGCCAGGGCACTGCAACTGGTCGAAGGCGATCGGCCGGCGGCGATCGACATCCTTCGCGAGGCGATTTCGCACTATCGAAGCTCACTGCGGATCGACCCGAACAACACTGACGCCCGGGCAAACATCGAATTGGCGGCAGAGCTGATCCGGAAGCTTCAACAGGAAGAGGAGGAGCAGGAACAGAGGACCAACAGAACCAGCAGCAGGAAAGACCGGGACAAGAGCGAACAGGACAAGCAAAACGACCAGCAGGAGCAGCAGCAGCAGGAGCAACAGCAACAGCAGGAATCGGAATCGCAGAGCGACGACTCGCAGAAAGACCAGTCGCAGCAAAATCAGGATCGGAAGGATGACCGGCAGCAGCAATCCGACGCGGGACAGTCCGATTCGGAATCGAATGACAAGGAAAGTTCGAAGCAGGACACAGAATCCGATTCCAATAGTCCGAAGCCGCAGGATTCGAAGCCCGATTCATCCAGCGAACCCGGCGAGCAGCAACAGGAACAATCGCACCGTGAATCTGATGACAAGCAACAACAGCAGCAAGAGTCTTCGGAGCAGCGTTCTCAATCAAAGGCGCCGACACCCGGTTCCGAACGGACGCAGGCAAAGGACATGCGACAGGAATCCGGTGGTCGTCAGAGACCCGAAGACGAATCGGCAAAGAACGATGGCGAATCACCGGACAAGCCCGTTCCCACCGGTGAGCCACCGCGGCGGATCAGCAGCAGGACGACATCCCGAATGCGGTTCCTTCGCGGAATTTCGGGAGAGCGGGAACGAAGGCCTGATGACTCGTGAGGAAGCGATGAAGATGCTGCAGGCGGTCCGCGACCGGGACATGATTCGTCGATTGCGTTTGCAGTGCCGCGAACGCATGCGACAGGTCCCCGTGGACCGCGACTGGTAACGGGGAATGCAGGTCGAGTCCTGAGTGAACCGGGTCATGGAGCAAAACATGTTGAAGCAAATACGAATTATGCTCAGCGGCATCATTCACGTCGTGCTGCTGCTGTGCGGCATGGCGACGGTCGCGGCGGCGGGGGACGTGGAAGCTCGCCTTTCCGCTCGGGAAGCGTTTGTCGGCATGCCCGTTGTTCTGCAGTTGTCAATCAACAATGCCGCCGATTATGAGCAGCCTGCAATGCCCGGCATTGATGGCTGCGACATCCGGTCGGCGGGAAACCCGTCGCAGAGCTCACGGGTCACGGTCATCAACGGTCGGCGCAGTGAAAGTCGCAGCGTGACAATGCAGTATCTGATCACACCTCGGCGGGAAGGTACGTTTGAGATCCCGTCCATCAGCGTCAAAGTCGACGGTCGCGACATGCAGACGGCGCCGCTGAGGTTTGTCGCAACGAAAAGTGAAACCGGCGACCTGCTGTTCGTCGAAGTTGACGGAGGCGGAGAAAAGGTATTCGTCGGAGAACCGCTGGAACTGACTCTGAAGATCTGGCTGAAACCGTATCGCGACGCCGAACACAACGTCACGCTTTCGGAAGGCAGCATGTGGCAGATGATTTCTGACCAGACCTTGTGGGGAAGTTTTGCGGAACGGCTGACGGAACTTTCCGAAAACAACCAGCGTCCCGCGGGGCAGGAAGTGTTGCGGGACGACGCACAGGGCAATCCGCGCAGTTATTATCTGTACGAGATCACGGCGACCATTTATCCGAAGCGTCCCGGCCGGATCGATGCCGATGACGTGCAGATCGTGGTCAACTATCCGACGGCGCTGGGCCGATCACGCGATCCGTTTGCCGGATTCTTCGATGACAGCGCGTTTGGCCGACGTTCACCGCTGTCGCAGATGCTAAGCGACGATCTGTTTGGTTCGAGGCTGGGAAGTCGGTTGACTGTCACATCAGCGCGGCCGATCGTTGGTGAAGCCACCGTGGATGCGACGGAAGTCGTGCCCGTGCCGACCGAAGGACGTCCGCCGGACTACCGCGGCGCCGTGGGTCGCTATGGAATTCTGACGCAGGCGACGCCGACGTCCGTCAGCGCGGGAGACGCGATTACGCTGAACATCGGCATCACCGGAACCGGACCGATGGAACTCGTGCAGGCTCCTCCGCTGTCGGAACTGCCGGCGCTGACTGCTGATTTCAAAGTTGCCGACCAGTCGCTGGCGGGATTCGTCCAGGACAACACGAAGCTGTTCTCCACCACGATTCGGCCGCTCCGCGAAGGGATCACTCAGATTCCCGCCATTCCGTTCAGCTACTTCGATCCTGATACCGGCACGTACGAAACGGCGATGAGTGATCCGATTGCGATCACCGTCACGAAATCGGAAACGCTGTCGCTGGACGCCATCGTCGGTGTTCGTGCGGGTCATGCTGAGAACGGCGACGACACATCCGCTGCAGGTGCCAGCCCAAAACCCGACTTCACCAACGACAATTCCGAACGTGCGCTGCTGATGCAGACTTCGGCCGGACACGGCATCTGGTGGTGGTATTTCGTGATCATTCCGCCGGGCATCTGGCTTTCGGTCCTGCTGGCCCGCAGCGCCCGCCGGTTCGACGGGCTGCTGCCTGAGCTGTTGTCACCTCGGAAACGCTGCCTGAAGGACCTGGCCGGCGCCCGGCAGCCGTCAGCGATCACGCAGGCACTGGTGAGGTATATTATACTGGCCGCGGCGAACGCTGATACTTTTCGCACTTCTTCATGCCGCGAGCCAGAATACCTCAATTTGACCCGCTCGGGGTATAATCGTCGGATCAGGCAAAGCTGCTCTACCGCCGACAGCGCGGTTGGAGTGCTGAGGACAACCGGGCTGGCTTCCGTTGCGAATTCCGTGGAAGAATTCTTCGAACGCTGCGAAAGGCTGCGCTTCACGGAAGATGATTCCTCGGCGCTGGACGAATTTCGGCGGTCGGCCCGTGAACTTGTCGACCAAATTGAGAACGCGGTTCATGACGCGGGACGAACGCGAGTACGTGGTTCGACACGGCGTGCTGGCGATCCGGGCCGCGGAATTCGGCGACTCGGCCGTACAGGACAGCAAACCACCGGAATCCTGCTGGCGGTACTGGTTTCGCTTGCGGGAACGAACGCTTTCGCTGTGGACACTGCCCATGACGGCCGTGTGACGCTGACGAAACCGCAGCAACAGGCGGTATTAAAGGAAGCGGGAGAGCTGTATTCGAACGCCGTGGAAATCGGCGACGCCAACTCGCTCGACGCGCGGGACCTGTTTGCGAAAGCGGCGGCGAAATACCAACTGCTGCTCGACACCGGAATTCGCAACAGCGTGCTGTACCGGAACCTCGGCAACGCGTACCTGCAGAGTGGCGAACCGGGGCGAGCGATCGCCAGCTACGAACGCGCCGCGGTGCTGGATTCGTCCGATTCTCAATTGATGCAGAATCTGAAGTTCGCACGGTCGCTGGTGAGCGATGTGACGAGGGACAAATCTCCCGCAGACTCCGGCAATGACGGAGGGATGATTTCGTTGCGGTCGATCGCGGACGGTGCCAGAGCCGAGAATTCGGAACTCATCAGCGTGGTTGGATTGAACGTGGTGCTCTGGCTGGTGGTGCTGTCGTCGGTTGCCTTCTGGGGCATCCAGGTCGCTCGCGCGGCGGGAATTCGGCGGGTTTCATTTCGGTTCGCAGTGTTGCCGCTGGTGTTGCTGGCTGTCTCGCTGACGTCAGCCATTCTGGCGACGACGTCGTCCGCCGCGCGGGGTGACGGGATCGTTGTCGTCAACACCCTGACACTGCGTGCCGGTGACGGTTCGAATTTCGATTCGCTGCAGTCACTTGAGAACGCCGTGGGCAGCCGAGTGACGATTCTTGCGGGTCGAGGACCATGGCTTCGCGTGCAGACTCGCGACGGTCAGACCGGATGGGTCCCCGCGAATCATGTTGAGCCCATTTTTCCGACCAACAATGGATAGCCGGAGCGAGCGTATTTCCGGGAGGGCGAGGCTCCCGCCGAGCCGCGTGCCAGAGGACGCCCGATCGCGGCAGCGGCTCGGCGGGAGCCTCGCCCTCCCGAGGGTTGATCGAATACGGAACGACGATGGCACGACCGACGTGGCAGCATGTCCCATAACGCTTTCCGACGGCTGCGCCGCACAACTTCTTCGAAGATGTGGTACCCGGTTGGATCGCGCACAGAATATGATCTGTCTGGTCCGGCGTTGGTTACCACTCCACAACCCGCCGATTCCTGCTTGTCGTCAATGAAAGTCAGTTGCCCATGAGACAACTTCGGCTGGGAGCCGCCATCCTGAACCAGACGCCCCTGGACTGGCCGGGGAACACGGAACGGATACGGTCGGCCATCCGGAAGGCTCGCGAACTTGGTGTCAGCGTGCTGTGTCTGCCGGAGCTGTGCATCACCGGATACGGCTGCGAAGACATGTTCCTGTCGCCTCATGTCTGGAAAACGGCCTGGAATTGTCTGCAGCAGATTGTCCCGGAAACCGGCGGCATGGTGCTGTCCATCGGCCTGCCGCTGTACGTCACAAATGGTGTCTACAACGCGGCGTGTGTGGTGGCCGACGGGCGGATCGCGGGCTTCGTTCCGAAGCAGCATCTGGCCGGAGACGGGCTGCACTACGAACCGCGCTGGTTTCGTCCGTGGCCGGCGGAAGTCATCAGTGAATATCACCACGACGGTAACCGCTGGCCGATCGGTGATCTGATCTTTGAATGCGGCGGTATCCGGATCGGGTTCGAAATCTGCGAAGACGCCTGGGTCGCGGGCCGGCCGGGCAATCGCATGGCGGAATGCGGTGTCGACGTGATCCTGAATCCGAGTGCCAGTCACTTTGCGTTCGGCAAGCATGAAATCCGCAAGCGGTTCGTGCTGGAAGGATCGCGGGCGTTCGGAGTCAGCTACGTCTATGCAAACCTTGTCGGCAACGAAGCCGGGCGAGCGATCTATGATGGAGGAGCATTGATCGCGGCCTCCGGCAATCTGATCGCGGCCGGACCGCGGTTCGGTTTTCGCGAAGTGGACGTGACGGCTGTTGATGTCGATGTCGACCTGACACGTTCCCGGCGAGCCGCCATTCATTCGATGTCCGCCGATGTCAGCGACGATGTGCACGACCGAATTGCTGCGATTCCCGGACGTCTGGCTGAACCTTCCGGACAAATCAATCCGCCGACAACCGCGCCTGCGGAATCGGAGTTCGCGGAGTTCACACAGGCGATCTCGCTGGCATTGTTCGACTACATGCGCAAGAGTTGTTCGAACGGTTTTGTCGTCAGCATGAGCGGCGGCGCGGATTCTTCGGCCTGCGCGTGTCTGGTGCGGTGCATGGTTCAGCGAGCCCTCGCGGATCTGGGACCGGATGGGTTTCGCGACCGCCTGAGTCATATGGCCGACCTGACGCCGACAATCGACGCGGCCATGCAGCGGCTGTTCACGGGCGTTTACCAGTCGACTCGCAATAGTTCGGAAACAACGCGTGGCGCGGCGGAATCCGTAACTCGCGCGGTCGGCGGTCGCTATCTGGAACTGGACGTCGACAGTCTGGTGCTGGATTACACGTCTTTGATTGAATCCGCGATTGGCACACGTCTGAACTGGCAACAGCACGATCTGACGCTGCAAAACATCCAGGCTCGCACGCGGTCGCCTTCGGTCTGGATGCTGGCGAATTTGAACAACGCTCTGCTGCTGTCCACGAGCAATCGTTCCGAGGCGGCCGTCGGGTATGCCACGATGGACGGCGACACCAGCGGAGGACTGAGCCCCATCGCAGGCATCGACAAGGCGTTTCTGCGTGAGTGGCTGCGAATCATGGAGACGGACGGCGCCGCGGGCTGCGATCCGATTCCGGCTCTGAACCTGGTGAATCGGCAGCAACCCACCGCCGAACTCCGGCCGAGCGAATTCGAGCAGACCGACGAAGGCGATCTGATGCCCTACCCTCTGCTGGACGAAATCGAAGGGCTGGCCATTCGCGACAAACTCAGCCCTGCCGAAGTGCTGACAACACTGGCCGCACAGGATACCGGGTATTCTCGGGAGCAGCTTACGGAATGGGTCCGGAGATTTTTCCGGCTTTGGTCTCGCAACCAATGGAAACGCGAACGGTACGCTCCGTCGTTTCACGTCGACGACAAGAACCTGGATCCCAAAACCTGGTGCCGCTTCCCGATTCTTTCCGGCGGGTTCCAGTCGGAACTGTCGGAGCTTTAGAGTCCCGCGTGCTCACATTCGTGTTCCGCGCGCATCTGTTGAACCGTGTGCCGGGACGTTTCGGGCACGTTTGGCTCGTTTTCCCGGATTTTCCAGCCTTCGCGATTGTCACGAGCGACGGGGTTGTCGGACGGCGACCGGCCAGCATGACGCTTTGTTCCGCCGGCCTTTATTGACCACAATCAGGCGCAGGTCTACAGTTGGACGCCTGCTTTAGCGTTCCCTGCAATCTCATCGCTGCGTCGACACCACGGGTGGCCTGGAATGATGTTTTCCGGTTCGCGGCCTGAAGAAGAAGGGAGTCCACCTCGTTTCGCCGCTGCCGGAAGAATTCCCCTTGGGGTCATGAATGTCTGATCGACCAGGAAAAGCGCCCCGTAAGCCACCGACTCCAGGCAAGGATCCCCGCAAGGAACGCAACCAGTCCAACGCGTTCTGGTACCTGTTGGTGCTGGGTGTGATCGGCCTGGTGACGTTCTCGACGTTAAGCCGCGGAAACCGGGGCGAAAAGATGGAACTCAGCGAGTTCCGTCGGCAGGTACGGTCCGGCGAGCAGAACAAGGGCAACGTCCACGAACTGACCATCGGTCCGACGGAAATGTCGTGGCAGAACAAGCCGGCCGATGAGGTCAAGGAACACGGCACCGCCGGTCTGAAACGCCATTACGTCGGCATGTGGGGCATGGGCGACGAATCGATCCGCGACCTGGAACGGCTGCTTGAAGAGAACGAAATTCAGTACACCGGAGCCGTCACGCCGTCCCCGTGGACGGAAGCTCTGCCGATGCTGATGATGATTGTGCTGATGATTGTGCTGTTCTTCTTTCTGATGCGACGGCTGGGAGGCACAGGTTCCGCGATGTCGTTCGGGCGCAGCCGCGGACGGCTTTACGCTCAGGAAGACGTCAACGTCACGTTCGAGGACGTTGCCGGAATCGACGAAGCTGTTGAAGAACTGAAGGAAGTTGTTGAGTTCCTGAAGACGCCGCAGAAGTACCAGGCGCTGGGCGGTCGCATTCCGCGAGGAGTCCTGCTGGTGGGGCCTCCCGGAACCGGCAAAACGATGCTGGCCAAAGCCGTCGCCGGAGAAGCGGGAGTCCCGTTCTTCGGTCTGTCCGGATCGGACTTCGTGGAAATGTACGTCGGCGTCGGAGCCGCTCGCGTGCGCGACATGTTCCAGCAGGCTCTGCAGCGTTCACCGTCGATCATTTTCATCGACGAACTTGACGCCCTGGGCAAGGTTCGCGGCAGCGGAGCCCCCGGCGGACACGATGAGCGCGAACAGACTCTGAACGCGCTGCTGGTGGAAATGGACGGATTCGGCACCGATCAGAGTGTGATCGTGATGGGAGCTACCAACCGGCCCGAAACGCTGGACCCGGCTCTGATGCGGCCCGGACGATTCGACCGGCATGTGCTTGTGGATCGGCCGGACATCAAAGGCCGCGAAGCGATCCTGAAAGTCCATTCGCAGCGCATCAAGATGTCCGACGATGTCGATATGGCACGACTGGCAAAACTGACGCCGGGGTTTGTCGGAGCCGATCTGGCCAATCTCGTCAATGAAGCCGCGCTGCTGTCGGCTCGCCGCGGCGATAAACGCGTCACGATGAAGGCGTTCGAAGACGGCATCGAGCGAGTCATGGCGGGGCTGGAAAAGACGTCTCGCATTATCATCGACGAAGTCAAGAAGCGAGTCGCCTGCCACGAATCCGGCCATGCTCTGGTGGCGGCCAGCCTGCCCAATACCGATCCCGTCCACAAGATTTCCATCATCCCGCGCGGTATGGGCGCGCTGGGTTACATGCTGCAACTGCCCGAAGACGAACGTGACCTGCTGACTCAGTCGGAATTGAACTGTCGCATCGCCGTGCTGCTGGGCGGCATCGCGGCCGAGCAGATCGTTTACAGCGAAACGTCAACCGGCGCACAGAACGACCTGCAGCGAGCCACCGATATGGCTCGACGGATGGTCACGGAATTCGGCATGAGCCCGCGGATGGGCCGCATGTTCTACAGCGAATCGCAGCGGTCGCCGTTCCTGACCGGTTCCGGCACGCTGGTCCGGGAATCCGTTCACAGCGAAGAAACGCTGCGGGAAATCGACCTGGAAGTCAAACGTCTGGTCGATGAAGCCTACCGCACCGCCTACGAAACGCTGACGTCTCAGCGCGCAACGCTGGATGATCTCAGCAGCGTGCTGTTCGAACGCGAAACGATGACCGCCGAGCAAATGCATAAGATCATCGACGCGCATCATGTCGGGCCGAAGATCGTTCCTGGAACGTCCGCCGCATTGCTGGATTCTCCTGACGAGCCGCGGGACTCCGGCACGACCGAGTCTGATGAATTCGCCGCGTCGCCAGGCAGAGACATCGCCGACGGAACGAGCGCTTCGTAGCGAGACCGTTTGCGGCGCATGTAACAAGTCTTCGAAGTCGGCTTTTCGACTGCAGAGCCGCGTGTGCCGGAGAACGCTCGATTTGGCAGCGGCGCGGCAGGACACTCGCCATCCAGTTTGCCGCGCGCATGCGAACAGTCAATACCCGGATGACCAGGCACGTTCCCTCAGTTTCTGACGTAGAGTAACTGACGCGGCATTGCGTCGGACCACGCGAGCGGCCATTTGGATAGACTCCTGAAGAATCAATCGCTCGTTGCAGGGACGCTTGACGGTAAGGCGGAATGAGACCGGTGCGAAGCGTGAGTTGCCGAAAAGACTTTTCCGCCGTCAAGCTTCGACCCGTACTCATCGCCTGCGTTGATTTGTGATCACCGGGAAATTCGAATATGACGATCAGAGCGAACGTGAGAATCCTGACGACCTGCGCGGCGTTTGCATTAAGCGTTTGCGGCGCCGTGCCGGTCGGGGCGAGCGCTTCCGACGGCATTCCGTCGCGCGCTGCATCGGACGGCGATCTTTCGTTTGCGTCGGAACTGTGGAAGTCGGAATTTCTGGGTTCTTCCGATGTTGCCGACGGTTCCGCCGTGCTCGTTCAAGATGCAGCGACCGCGGTTGAGTCTCAGAACCCGGACCAGAACCCCATCGGACCTCACGCACAGCAACTCTTGATTTCGGCGGCTCTGGAGTCAATCAGTGAATCCGCTTCCGCGGTCGACGCAGCGGCGGAAGAAGCCGGCGAGCCTTCCGATCGCGGCTCTGCTCCGCTCAGCGCCTGGCAGATTGCCACGGCAAAAGCGGAGGGTACTCCTCGTCTGACGACCGAGAACGCAGGCGGTCCCACTCTGACTGTGTATCTGGTCGGGCTGGTTGCCGTGATCGTTCTTGGCGGCACGCTGTTGTCAGGCCGCGAATAGCGCGTCGTCAGCGTGGGATTGGTGGATTGTGCGAGAGCCTGTCGGATGTCGGCATTTCTCAAGCCAACCTGACGATCCGCCAGCGATGTCCTGGAGCGCAATCATCCGGCATCGCTTTGGATTTCGCGGAACTGTCGAATTCGGAGCCGTCGTTTGATCCATCTGAAATCGCCAACCGTGTGAAACCCAAAGCGGCGACCAGCGGCCGCACTCCAAAGTGCGTCGGTCGCAGGTTTGAATTCGTCAAGTGCTGCCCGGTGGCAGGTGGGCATGCGTCCCGCAAACTTTCGCGAATCGGCACGGGGAACCTACACCGGACGAGTTCTGTCGTCCGTTCGCTCGCCGCGTTCTGCTGCGATACAGTGTCCCCGTGGCAGGTTTTTTGTTGCGATTCGGAAGAATTCGGCGATAAACTCCGTAACTACACGGATTTTCACCGGAAGAACTCGTTTCCGAACTCCGACAGGCTGGATGACCGGCCGCGCGGAACCCATTAGCCAGACCCTTCAACAGGAGTTCACCCATGCGACTGCAACGGCGTCGTGAATTTGCAATCTTCGGTGTCCTGGCAGCATTGCTGCTGGCCACCGCGACGGTTCAGGCCGAATCTCGTCGTGAGCGGAACCGGTCTTCGCGCAACACCATTGTGCGGAATCCCCGCTTCGACCCCGCGGCAGAACGCGTGGGACTGTTTGACGGAATGAAATCCGGACAGTTCACGACCAAAGTCATCGCCCGGGATTCTCACGAAGGTCTGGTGCGTGTCACCAACACGACCGACGAGACTCTGAACGTGGAACTGCCGCAATCGTTTGTCGCGGTGCAGGTCGTGAAGCAGCTTGGCGGTGGATTTGGTGGTGGCGGTCTTGGCGGCGGTGGTCTTGGTGGCGGTGGACTCGGCGGTGGCGGGGGACTCGGCGGCCAGGGCGGTCAGCAGCAGGCAACCGGCGGCGGATTCGGTGGTCAGGGCGGTGGTGGTCTTGGCGGTGGTGGACTCGGCGGCGGCGGCTTCGGGCAGGGCGGCTTCGGCGGCCAGGGCGGCGGCGGCAACCTTCTTTCGATTCCGCCTGAAAAGACTCTTGAAGTTCCCTTCGTTTCCGCTTGTCTGGAACACGGCAAGAAGGAACCCCATCCGGGCGTCGAATACACGATCATTCCGGTTGCGGAATACACTGACAATCCGCTGCTCGCGGAACTCATCAGCCTGGTTGGTACCGGGCAGTTGAATCCCCACATCGCTCAGGCAGCCATCTGGAATACGTCTGACAACATGAGCTGGCAGGAACTGGGTTCGAAGGTTGTCTACGGCCTTCGCGGCGAAGTCGCACCGTACTTCTCGGCTGCCGAACTGCAGCAGGCTCAGGTTCTGTCCGCAACGGCTCTGGGCCGCGTGCGTGAACGAGCAATCGCCGCAAAGGAAAACGGTGAATCTCCGGAACCCGCCACGGAAGCGGTAACGACCTCAACGCGAGTTCGCTAGAGACCAGAATACTTCAATCCGCCGCGGCACGATTCCGGTGACGCGGCAACGGAAGATACGCATCGCCCGAAGTACCTGCGTGGGACTTCGGGCGATGTTCGTTTCCGGTCACGATAAATTCACGATCAGCATTCCCAGGATCCCGGCGAATCCCGCGTAGTAGACGAATACCGGAAACGTGCGGCGAATAATCTGCCCTTCGCGGCCGACAAGTCCCACAACAGCGGAGGCAGCCACGACATTGTGAACGCAGATGATGTTCCCGGCCGCTCCGCCGACCGCCTGCAGCGCCACAATCCAGAACGGATCCACGGAGATCTTCTGGCCAACGCCGAACTGAAAGCTGGACAGCATCATGTTGCTGACCGTATTGCTTCCGGCGATGAAGGCTCCCATGCCGCCGGCAAACGACGAAAACAGCGGCCACATCCCTCCCGCTAATGATGCAACTTCGTTTGCCAGAACCAGCGGCATTTTCGGAAGGGCTCCTTCTGCGCCGCTGCCGGAGTTCAGAAAGATCTGGACCATGGGCACCGTGAAAATCAGCGCGACGGACGCCTTTGCCGTCGTTCGCAGCGACTGAATGACTGCGTCTTTCATTTGCCGGTGATCCATGCCGTGCAGAAAAAAGGTCGCCGCGACAACCAGCAGAAAGACGGTTCCCGGCAGAGCCAGCGGTTTCAGGCTAAGCGTCGCGTCTGTCCCCCACAGGTTCTTGATTTCCAGCGTGACTGCGGGATCGTTGTTTACCCAGTGATTGATCGGAAGCTGCGGCAGCCGAAACGCAACCAGCAGCACCGCCAGCAACAAATACGGAGCCCACGCCATGGGCAGGCCCATCCGGCGCTGAGGCTTCGACGCAGATGCCATGTGCATCTCCGGCGACGACCATTCTGCCGGCCAGGCGGTTTCGTCCGGAAACTGCCAGGGATCGCCTGTTGGCACGAGCCAGCCCCTGCGAGCCGCGCTGGCCACGATTGTCAGCCCGATCAGGCCACCGAACAATGAGGGAAACTCGGGACCCAGCAGAATCGCCGTGGTCACGGACGGAATCGTCATCGCAAAAGCGGCAAACAGAGCGAACTTCCAGCACCGCAGGCCGGTTCGAAAGGATCGTTCCGCGCCGTAAAACCGAGTCAGCACGCTGACCAGAATCAGGGGAATCAGCGTCCCGATGATCGCATGCAGCACAGCGACTCGAATGGCGATCCGCTGCAGCAGGACGGCTGCCGTCTGTGAATCATCGGACAGCAGTCCCGCCGCCAGCGCTGCCTGTTGAATGACGGAATCGTCACCGAACCCTTCGCGGATATTCAGGCCGGTCGCCATTCCCAGCAGAATCGGTGTTCCCAGAGCTCCGAAGGAAACGGGAGTGCTTTGGATGATGACGCCGCTGACAACCGCCGCCAGCGGTGGAAATCCCAGCGCCACCATCAGCGGGACGGCCACCGCCGCCGGAGTTCCAAACCCGGCGGCTCCTTCGATGAATGAACCGAACAGCCACGCGACGATGATTGCCTGCACTCGACGGTCCGGTGAAATCTGATGAAAGCCGGCTCGAATCGTGTCGATGGCGCCGCTTTGCTGCAGCGTATTCAGCAGCAGGATCGCGCCGAAGATGATGTACAGCAGGTCGACGGCAATCTGTCCGCCTTTCACGCCAAATGCCAGGACCTGCAGTCCCGGCACTTGCCAGACAGTCAGAGCCAGCACCACAGCCGTCAGCAGAGACAGCGGCATGACTCGGCTGGCGGGCCACTTCAGTCCCACCAGAAACACGGCTACCACCAGGATCGGCAGAGCGGCCAGAACTGCATACAACATCGGTGTCTTTCGCCTGTGAAAGGGAATCGCCGGTCGTGATCAATGTTCCAGGCAACATCACACTGAATTGTGATCCGGGTGTCGAACGTTCCCGGCAGGGAATTCGTCGAAACCGGTCCGTATGATGCGACGCTGTATTCGTTTTGCCGCGATCGAACGGAAATCCCCCGACTCAGCCGTGACTGACACAGTTGGCGACAGATTCCCGCCGCGAAACGGTGTCTCGACAGGTGAGTTTGCCTCCGCTGCCATGAAGATACCCGACTGCTACGCCATCGTTCCCGCTGCCGGATTCAGTCGACGAATGGCGGGCCGGCACAAGCTGCTGCTGCCGTGGGATGATTGCCTGGTGATCGATCATGTCCTGCGTGCCTGGACGAACAGCCGTGTGCGACGGGTCGTCGTTGTCGTGCGGCGCGACGACAGCGAACTGCGCGACGCGTGCGGCCGCTGGCCGGTCGACGTCGTGCAGCCCCCCTTCGATCCTCCGGACATGAAGGCGTCGGTTCGCCACGCCATCGGGCACATTTTGGCTGCGTATCAGCCTCAACCCGCGGATCGCTGGCTGATGGCTCCTGCGGATATCCCGACGCTGTCGACAGACGTCATCGATCACGTCATCGCCGCTTCCGGCGCGACCGATGCGGTCGTCATTCCGCGATTCGGTCATCGCAGCGGACATCCCGCGTCGTTTCCATGGAAGCTGGCGTCCGCTGTGGACACGATCCCGGACGACCAGGGCATCAAGTGGCTGGCGGACAATCACGCGGCGGAATGGCTTGATCTTCCCGCAGCGGAACGGCCGGAAGATATCGATACGCCGGACGACTATGCTCGATTGAAACGCAATCGCGGCAAAAGAATGGACGACATTCCGGATACGCCGTAAAATGCGGCTCACCGGAAATCGTTCCGGCCGGAAAACGGTTTTTCATGGCCTTCACCCGCCCGCTGTTCAGGGAGACTACCGACATGATTCGCACTTCATTCTTCGCAACACTGACCGCGATGCTGCTGGCTTCATCCGCGTTTGCGGCCAGTCCGCTGAAAGGCACGTACGTGGAAGCTCGCACGTGTCAGGTCTATACCGGTCCGTGTTTCGCCAATGGCGAAGTCGGCTCCACCGGCAAAGACGCGATCATGACATGGAATGTCACCGAAGGAGAATTCGAAGGCGTTGATCTGACCGGAATGTCCGTGGCTGTCATCGTCAAGACGTCGGAAACTCTTGGATTCAAGGGGTTCAAAAATGCGAAGACCATTCGAGCCGTGCTGATCGTTGATGAAACGGCAAGCACCGAACAGGCTGCGGCACTGACGGCTTTCGCGAAGAAGCAGACCAGTCTGAATGACGAACAGATTGAAGAAAGCCAGTCGGCCGGCTTCGAATCGGAGTTTGATCGCGGGACGCTGAACGCAACGGTGACCGTCGGTGAGTTTGCTCATCTGAAGGCTCGCAAAGCTCGCCCCGGCGACTGCATTTGTTCCAACGAGTCCGCCTACTATCCGCCGCTGACAAAGCTGGAAGGCTTCGTACCGGGAGTCACCATTGATGGCGACGTCACCGCGCGCAAGCTCGGAACTCGCTGGTCGATTCCTGATACACGTACTGCGTATCTGGGCACGTTCCGAGTCAACCCGGAAGAAGCACAGGTCGCACAGAAATAAGCCTCGTCGATTGTGTATTGATGTGTGCCACTGGCTGTGCCACTGGCTGTGCCGGTGTGTTCAAGGTTGCAGAGCACTGGCACGGCCAGTGGCACACGACCCATTGAGTTTTGCCCGACGCAGCAATAGACGAAGCGCTGAAATTCACCGGTTGCGGGAATGCCGGGCAACATCGTAGAAACGTTGAGGCTCCCGCTGAGCCGCTGCCACGAAGAGGCTTCTTCGAAACGGCGGTTCGGCGGGAGCCTCGTTGTCCCGGCGCCGTCCGTAATCCTTCGACCTGAACGATCCGATCATTCGCTGCGCTGGCGCGCCGTCAGCGGGCTTTTTACCCCACGCCGTTTCAAAACACTTCAGGCCATTCCATGTTGATTCCGCGATCTGTACTTCCCGCCCTCTTGTTCCTCACGACAATTCCGTTCGCTGCTGCACAGGACCACACCGTTGAAATCATCGACGAAGCTCCAAAGGCGGACAGCCTGAGTGCTGAACTGGCCGCTCAGTTCGGTGACAGGGGTTACCGCGTCAAACGCGGCACCCGGACGGTGTGCGAAATCTGGCTGAAGAAGGAGTGGGACGTTCAGCCGGACTTCAAGGCCAGCCCCACGATGCTGTACCCGTTTACTCCGGGACAGTTGATGGGCGTGGTTCACTTTTCGCGACGAGGCAGCGACTTCCGCGACCAGACGATTTCCAGCGGCTGGTACACGCTGCGTTTCTTCCTGCAACCGGTTGACGGAAATCACATCGGAACGTCGCCGACTCGCGATTTTCTGCTGCTGCTGTCCGCTGAAAAAGACGCGTCGGGAAAGGACTGGACTCCGGACGACCTGCAGGCCGTGAGTGCCGAAGCGGCCGGCTCGGCCCATCCGGCGATGTTTTGTCTGCAGCCTGCGCAGGAAGGCGATGTTCCGTCGATGCGACACAACGAAGCGTCGGACTGGTGGATTCTGCACCTGACCGGCACCGGTGTCGCAGCGGAAGAACGGAAGCCGGATGTGCCCCTCGATATCGTGGTCGCCGGCCATGCTCCGGAATAGCAATTCACGTCGGTCGAGCTGTGATTCGATTCACCCTCCCGCTCCAGCGGGAGCGGGAGGGTCGATGTCGAAACGCCGTTCAGGCGTTTCGACGAGGGGAGGGCCGTCTGCGCCACTCGCCCTCCCATCGAGGCGAGAGGTTAGACTCTCTGTCGGCGGACGTCTTCGTTTCTCTGTTCTGCTCTGCGGCTGCCTCACCGCGGCATGCTTCGGAACGACACTCACCCAAGCCCGGCAGGACGAGACGTCGCCGGCATCCGGTGAATCAGCCGAAGCCGACGCGGCGGCTCGGCCAGCCCCCGAGTACCGCTCGGAACTGATTCGCGGCAAAGTGGTCTGGCTGGCTGACGCGCTAAAAGATGACTTCGGAATCTCGACCGTTCCGGAAGCCGCCGAACGCGGCCTTGCAATCCGCACAACAGCCGGTGAGCTGATTCCGATCGTCGAAGACGCACGCGGCCGAGCGTTCCGCAAGGACAAACGACTCCGCGACATGGAAGTCGAACTGCTGGTGCGGCGTTATGAGCGGCAGCCGTTCGTTCAGATCATCCGAGTCTACGAACTGTCCGATGAAGAGCATTTCGAAGTCGACTACTGGTGCGACGTGTGCGCGATCGTGATGTTCGAGCCCGGCCCCTGTAGCTGTTGCCAGGACGACAACCGTATTCGCAAACGGCTTGTCGAAGACTTCGATCCGCAGGCCCTTCAGAAGTAGCGCTTCACGTGCTCCGAAACAAAGTGAGGCGCCGCGATGGCAGGGGATGTCTGGTCTGACGCGGCGGGCGAATCGTCCCGACGCACAATGCTCGCTCCCAGTGCATTCAGCTTCACATCCAGTTGCTGGTAGCCTCGGTCCAGGTGGTAGATGCGGCGGATTTGCGACGTTCCCTCTGCGGCCAGGGCTGCCAGAACCAGAGCCGCGCTGGCTCGCAGGTCGGACGCCATGACGGACGCGGCCGACAGACGCGGGACTCCGGAAATCACCGCGGAAGAACTTTCGCGTTGAATCTGTGCTCCCATGCGGATCAGTTCGGAAGCGTGCATGAAACGGTCAGTGAAGATGCGATCGGTCACGCAGCTGCGGCCGGGAACCGTACTCAGCAGCGCCATCAGTTGTGCCTGCACGTCGGTCGGAATCCCCGGATACGGTTCGGCGACCACATCCACCGGCGACAAGGCGTCGTTCGCCGAAACACGAAGTTGCGACGCGCTGGCTGCAACGTCGACACCCGCGGATTTCAGCCAGTCCAGCACGCTGGTCATGTGCGAAACGGGAGCGCTTTCGATCGTGACATCCCCGCGAGTGATGGCGGCGGCGACGGCCAGCGTGGCCGCTTCAATCCGGTCCGGAATAATCGAGTGACTCGTCGCGTGCAGCGATTCCACGCCGCGAACTTCAATCGTCTCCGTCCCGGCGCCGCGAATGTCAGCTCCGGCGCGATTCAGGAAATCGGCCAGGTCGGTGACTTCCGGCTCCCTCGCGGCTGATCGAATCACTGTGTGTCCGGACGCCGTCGCCGCGGCGGTCATGACGTTGCAGGTTCCGGTGACTGTACTTCCGAACGGTCCGCACAGATCGATGTCCGTGCCGCGCAGGTGATCAGCTTCCGCGATGACGTAGCCGCGCTCCAGGCGAATGTCGGCACCCAGAGCCGCGAGTCCCTTCAGATGCAGATCGATGGGACGATGGCCGATGTTGCAGCCTCCCGGAAGCGACACGCAGGCGGTTCCAAACCGGGACAGCAGCGGACCCAGAACGCAAACGCCGGCTCTCATGCGGCGCACCAGATCATACTTGGCCAGCGTTCCGTGAGCGGGCGACGCATCGATCGTCAGGGTACCGTCGCCGGACGAGGCGACGGTTGTGCCGAGGCTTTTCAGCAGCCGGGACATTGTGTCGATGTCGACCAGCCGCGGAACGTTGTCGAGCACAACTTCGCCGCGAATCGCGACGCACGCCGCCATGATGGGCAGTGCAGCGTTCTTCGCGCCCTCGACGCCAATTCGCCCCGACAGCCGCGTTCTTCCGTGAACAACGAACATTTCCATGAAAGCAAGTCTCGTGATTGTGCCGCGGAATGTCTGATTTGAAATTTGAGATCTGAAATCTGAAATCTCACCTGCTTCCTTCATTCCCGTCTGGCTTCGACAATCCGGTCGGCGTGGTTCAGATCCTGGTGAATTCGGACACGGCCGAAGCCGCAATCGTCCAGCATCGCCGCGACGGCGGAGCACTGTGACGGGTCGACTTCCAGAGCAATCCAGCCTCCCGGCTTCAGCACCGAAGGCGCTGTCGCGATTAGCGGGCGAACGACGTCCAGCCCGTCAGCTCCGGCGGCCAGAGCGACTGCAGGTTCGTGTTCCGAGACCTCCGGCTGCAATCCGGCAAGTTCGTCATCCGGAATGTACGGTGGATTGCTGACGATTCCGTCGAACCCGGCTTCTCCGCCGTCGGCAGTGATTGGCGCGAACAGACTGCCGCTCAGCAGTCGGACGCGGTCCATCACCTGATGATGTTGGACGTTGGCCGTCGCAAATTTCAGGGCGTCATCGGAAACGTCGGTGGCCGTCACCGAACACTGCGGACGCTGCTTCGCCAGCGTGACAGCAATGCAGCCGGAACCGAATCCGATTTCCACGAGGCGCGACGGTTGATCAACGGGAATGTGTTCGAGACAAACGTCGATCAGCGCTTCGGTCTCCGGACGCGGCACCAGAACACCCGGACCGACTGCGAAATCTCGGCCATAGAATTCCCTGTGTCCGGTGATATAGGCGAGCGGTTCCCGCTTCGCTCGCCGCTGAACGAAGGATCTCATCCGGGAACGTTCGTCGTCTGTCAGCGGGGATTCGAAGTCGGTGTACAGCCGAATTCGCTGGCAATTGCGAGCACAGGCCAGCAGCAGTTCCGCTTCCAGGCGAGCCGACTCGATTCCCTTCTGCTTCAGAAAATCGGTGGTCCAGCCCAGAATTCGCCTGACGGTCCAGACGTCGTCATTCTGGCTGGCGGTGGAATTCATCGGCGAAATCGGCAGCGGGAACAGGAGAAAGCAAAAGGACTCCGACCGCGTTTTAGCAGATTCCTTCGGCCAGGGAACGACGGGTTTCCAGCGGACTTCGGACAGGCGGCGTCGTTCGGTGATGTACCGGTCGCTGCAAAGGTCGCTACATTGCCGCGGCATGAAACAATTCAACACGACAGGTTGCTACGACCATCCCCGATACTGGGATCTGGCGTTCGACGACGAAACCACGGGCGAAGCCGACTTCATCGAAGCGGCCGCGCGGAAGTACTGCCCGTTTCCCCTGCGACGAATTCTGGAACCCGGCTGCGGCGGCGGGCGGCTGCTGGCGGAGATGGCTTTGCGGGGCTACGAAGTCATCGGCTGCGACGTGTCTGCGGCGGCCGTCGAATACTGCCGGACTCGATTGCCGGAGACGCAGCCATCGTGCCGCGTCGAAGTGGCGGACATGCTGGAATTTCGCAGCCCGGAACCGGTCGACGTCGCGTGCTGTTTCGTGAACACCTTTCGCCATCTGCTGACGGAAACGGATGCCGTCCGTCATCTGAACAGTGTTGCCGATTCGCTGCGAGCGGGCGGCCTGTACCTGATCGGCATGCATCTGCTGCCGCCCGACGCCGACGAAGAGGACGAAGAAGAATGGACGGCGGAAGCCGACGGCGTGCGCATCGACATGCGCCTTCAGGTGACGTCCTGCAGCCGGCTGACTCGACTGGAAACTCTGCGGTTTGAAATGCAGATCAATGACAACGGCGCCAGACATGTCGTCACGTCCGAATATCCGATGAGAATCTACCGTGCCGATCAGTTTCAGTCGCTGTTGAGTAAAGTACCGAGATTCCGACTGCTTGACGTCTATGATTTCTGGTACGACATCGAAGACCCGCTGCAGCTTTCGGACGAATTGGGCGACACGGTTGTCGTGCTTCAAAAGCTGGACGCCGCGGCGGAATCAACGTTGTGACGAACCTGGCGGACAGGGATCCAGGGGGGGGCAGCTTCGTCAGGCTTGCCGAGCGTTTTGTCGCATCGGTATGCTGCCTTCAAGAAGCCCGCCTTCCGCCGAAACACAATCGGTGCCTGCCTGACCTTCCTGCCACCGCTTCCGGGACTCCCATGTTCGACAATCGTCGCCAATGCATCGTGCGCCGTGGTCTGCTTGTTCTGGCGATGGCTGCCATCGCGCCGGCGATTCATGTTGTTGCCGACACGGAGAGCGACTTCGAAGCGATCGGTGTCAGCTATCGCGACGTCCAGCGGCCGCTTCTGCGGCAGTTTTGCCTGGACTGCCATTCGACGGCGGATGTCCAGGGCGAACTGGATCTGGAACAGTTTGCATCGCTGCAGGAAGTGCGGACGCGGCCGGCGGTCTGGCAAAAAGTCGCGGAAATGCTGGACAACGGCGAGATGCCTCCGAAGGACGCCGACCAGCCCACGCCGTCGCAGCGTCAGGAACTGCGTGAATGGGTTCGCCGCTATCTGGACGCCGAAGCTCTGGCGAACGCGGGCGACCCAGGGCCGGTCGTTCTTCGCAGGCTCAGCAATGCGGAATACACCTACACGATTCAGGATCTGACCGGCGTCCCGCTGACTCCGGCCCGCGAGTTTCCGGTCGACAGCGCGTCCGGCGAAGGATTTACGAACACCGGAAATTCGCTGGTCATGTCCCCGGCGCTGGTCACCAAGTATCTGGATGCCGCCCGGGGAATCGCTGACCACGCGGTTCTGCTTCCGTCGGGATTTCGCTTCTCCCGATTCACGACGCGCCGCGACTGGACGAATGAAAAGCTCGACGACATTCGCGACTTTTACGCTCAGTATTCCGACAGCGGAGGCGGCGACACTGTCAATCTGCAGGGCATCGTGTTCGACACCAACGGCGGCGGTCGATTGCCGCTGGCGGCCTACCTGACAGCGCTGCTCAGCCACCGAACGGAACTGCGAAACGGTGATCTGACCGTTGATGATCTGGCTCAGATGGCGCGAGAAAAGTCGCCGCGGCTCAGCTCCCGGTATCTCGGTAGGCTCTGGCAGGTGCTCGAACCCGCTGACGGAAGTGAGGCCGAAAAAAATTTGCTGCTGCTGAAGAACCTGCGTCAGCAATGGAAGTCCGCGACTCAGGAGGACGTGCCTGAGCTGGTAAAGTCGATTGCGCAATGGCAACAGGCGCTGTGGCGATTCACAACGGTCGGACACATCGGAAAGCTGAACGGCCCAACCGCGTGGATGGAACCGGTCAGCCCGGTCACGACTCGGCAGGAAATTCGCGTTCCGCTGGCTTCGCCGCCGAACGACGGTGGCTCGCAACAGACAACGGACGGCGACCGAAGTGTCGTTCTGTATCTTGTCACCGGTGACGCGGGAGACGGCTCGGAACATGACGTTGTGCTCTGGGAAAGGCCGCGGCTGGTGACTCCCGGCCGCCCGGATCTGCTGCTGAAGGACGTCCGTACGGTGACACATCAACTGGCGGCAATGCGCGAACGGATCTTTTCCAGCGCTGCGCGTTGCCTTGCCGCGGCGGCTCAGGCCAGCGACGGCGGACAGGTCGTGGACGGTGCCGTTCTGGCCGCAGAGCATGCCGTGGACGCGGCGTCGCTGACCGCGTGGCTGGACTACCTGGGAATCGGATCGCAGTCCGCCGTGAATCTGGGAACGCCGGTCAGCCGCCGAATCGAAAGCGCGTCGGGCTATGATTTCATCCAGGGCTGGGGCGGTGACGACGCTTTGAGCATCGTTGCGAATTCGTCGGATGAACATGTCCGGATTCCCGGAAACATGGCGCCTCATAGTGTTGCCGTGCATCCGGCGCCAACGCTGTCCATCGGCGTCGGCTGGCGGAGTCCCGTGGCATCGACGCTGACGATTGAGGGTACCGTTCAGCACGCTCACCCGGAATGCGGCAACGGCACGGCGTGGTCAGTTGAACTTCGTCGTGGAAATACCAGGCAGCGGCTGGCCGACGGTATCAGTCACGGAGCGACCGTCGTAACGTTCGGACCACTGACTGACGTCGCTATTCAGAAGGGCGACGTCGTGTGTCTGGTCGTCAATCCCCGCGACGGCAATCATTCGTGCGACCTGACAGCCATCAACATGACTCTTCGTGATGCCAGGAACCGCTGGAACCTGGCCGACGATCTGTCTCCCGACCTGTTGTCCGGGAATCCTCACGCAGACCGCCAGGGCAACGCGGACGTGTGGCATTTCTTTTCCGAACCCGCCGACGGAAAATCCGGGTCCGTGATTCCGGAAGGTTCGCTTCTCGCTCGCTGGCAGAAGACTTCGGACGCCGCCGCTCGTGGAGAACTGGCTGCACAACTGCAGCAGTTGCTGAACAATGGCAGTACCGGTCTGCCGGCGGACGCACCGGACGCCGTGTTGTACCGGCAACTGACCTCGCTGAGCGGACCGCTGCTGTCTGCGGCGATTACCGCTGCGGTTTCACGGACCGATCAAGGCGACGAGCCGGCTGTGAACTTGGAGCACGAATTCGGACTGGACGCACAACAGTTCGGCCGCCATCCGGCCGTTGACAACAACGTTGATCAACAGGTGCCCGGCGTCGATGCGGCAAGTCTTTGTGTGACGTCGCCGTCCGTCATTGAAGTGCGATTGCCGGCCGATCTGGTGGCGGGAGCGGAGTTCGTCACGTCCGCGGTGCTGCATCCGGTTTCCGGCCGCGAAGGCAGCGTGCAGATGCAGGTGCTGACAACGAAGCCCGAGCCCGCCGGCGGTCTGCAGCCGACTGCGGTTACCGCAACGGAAAGTTCGGGACCGTGGACGTCACACAATTCCGGCATCGCCTGGGCGACGCCAATCATCGTGACCGAAGGCAGTGCCGCGCGGGAGCGCATCGAAGCATCGTTCGAAGAATTCCGGCAGTTGTTTCCCGCAGCTTTGTGCTACACAAAGATTGTACCGGTGGACGAAGTTGTGACGCTGACGCTGTTTTATCGCGAAGATGACCAGCTTCGGCGGTTGATTCTGAACGACGAAGAAACCGCGGCGCTGAACCGGCACTGGGATGAACTGCACTATGTGAGTCGCGACGCTTTGATGCTGGTCGACGCGTTCGAACAGTTGATGGAGTTCGCGACTCAGGATGCCGACCCCGGCGTGTTCGCGCCCATGAAGGAACCGATTCAGCGGCGAGCGGCGGAGTTTCGGGAGTTGCTGCGGAACAGCGAATCGTCGCACGTCGAGGCGCTTGTCCGCTTCGCGGCTCGAGCCAGTCGCCGCAGGTTGTCGTCTGCCGAAGAACAAAGCCTGCGAACTCTGTATGGCGATCTTCGCAGCGCTGACCTGTCCCACGAAGAAGCGTTTGAAGCCGTGCTGCACAAGATTCTGGTGTCACCCGCGTTTCTGTATCGTCTGGAAACGCCGGGCAGCGATTCTCAGGCGTCGCCGGTTACCGATTGGGAACTGGCCAGTCGGCTGAGCTATTTTCTGTGGTCATCAGCGCCCGACGATGAGCTGCTGCGCTTTGCCGAGGCAGGCACGCTCAGCGACCCGGACGTTCTGGAATCGCAGGCTCGACGCATGCTGCAGGACGATCGCACTCGCCGGCTGGCGACCGAATTCATGTGCCAGTGGCTGCACATCTACGACTTTGATCAGCTTGACGAAAAGAGCGAACGTCATTTTCCGACGTTCGCCAGCGTGCGGCCGCTGCTGTACGAAGAAGCGATTCTGTTCTTCACGGACCTGCTGCAGAACGACGGTTCCGTGGTGGAACTGTTCGACGCGGATCACACGTTTGTGAACGCGGAACTGGCGGCGCATTACGGGATGCCGGGCATCGCAGGCAACCACTGGCGACGCGTCGACGGGACTCGTAAATTCTCTCGCGGCGGAATCTTCGGACTCGGAGCGACGCTGGCCAAACAATCGGGAGCTTCGCGTACAAGTCCGATTCTGAGAGGAAACTGGCTGTCCGAAGTGATCCTCGGCGAAAAGCTGCCGAGACCACCGAAGGATGTGCCGCTGCTTCCGGAAGACGAAGCCGCGGAAACTCTGACAGTCCGTGAACTCGTGGAACGCCACACCAGTGACGAACGCTGTTCCGGCTGCCATCGGCGAATCGATCCTTACGGATTCTCTCTGGAAGCGTTTGACGCGATCGGTCGTTACCGCACGACGGATCTCGGCGGACGTCCTGTCGACACCACGACAACTTTGATGGACGGCACAGGGATCGACGGTTTCGAAGACCTGAAGAAGTACCTGCTGACTCAGCGGCGCGATGCGGTCCTGCACCAGTTCTGCCGAAAGCTGCTGGGATATGCTCTGGGACGGTCGGTGCAGTTGTCTGACCAGCCACTGCTGAAGGAAATGCAGCACCGTCTGCAGGAAAACGACTATCATATCAGTGCCGCAATCATCGCGGTTGTTTCCAGTCCGCAGTTTCAAAACATCCGGGGCCGCAGCGATGTCGCATCGGCGGATTGATCGCCTCGGCGACGGGCCGCAGACTGTTTCCCGTGCCACTAACATCCGCATCTGTCGCAACCCCAACGAAGGACACGATTGAATCATGACTCACGAATTTTCCCGCCGAAGAATGCTGCGTGGTCTGGGAGTCACGGTGGCTCTGCCGTGGATGGAATCGCTGACCGTCTGGGGAGACGAACCGGCCGGGCGCGAACCTGCCAGCGAGGCTCCGGTCCGTATGGCGATTCTGTTCGCCGGCAACGGATTTCACGGGCGCGAATGGTTTGCGACGGGCGAAGGTCCGTCGATGCAGCTCGGAAGAGTTCTGGCGCCGCTGGAAGGATTCCGGGACCGGCTGCTGTTCATCCGCGGGCTGTACAACGCCGAAGCGCAGAAGGGCAACATCCACAGTTCACAAACGGGAAACCTGCTTTCCGGCGCGCCGCTGGCAGCCGGCGGTGAGATTCGTTCGGGAACCAGCGTTGACCAGGTGCTGGCTCAGAAGTTCGGACACAAGACGAAAGTTCCCAGCCTGGTGCTCGGCTGTGAGAAAGCGAACCCATCGGTCCATAAGAACTACTCGATGCTGTATAGCTCGCACATTTCCTGGACGTCGCCGACCACACCCACACCGCTGGAAGTTTATCCGGCGCTGGCTTTCGACCGACTGTTCAAGGACGACGTTTCGCGCGGGGACCGCAGCGTTCTGGATGCCGTGCTGTCCGACGCTCAGGACCTGCGCCGCAACATCAGCCTGACGGATCAGCGAAAACTGGATGAGTACCTGGAATCCGTGCGGGAGGTCGAACTTCGCATCGAAAACTCCGGCAAACGCGGTGAGCTTCAGGGCTGGCGACCGACGCTGACGGAACCGAATATGGACCGCCCGGCCGACGGCATCCCGCAGGATATCGCCGAACATATGCGGCTGATGTGCGACATTCTGGTCCTGGCGTTTCAGACCGATACGACTCGCCTGTGTACGCTGAAACTGAATAACGACCACTCGTCGCTGCGGTTTCCGAATCTGGGAGTCGACTACATGATTCACCACCTGCTGTCACATTCGGATACCGACGACTGGCTGAAGGTCAACCAGTTCTTCATGCAGCAGCTTGCCTACATCGCTGAACGGCTGGACGCGGTGCAGGAAGGCGAACGAACAGCGCTCGACAATTCGATGCTGATGCTGTGTTCCAGCATGATGACCGGAAGTCACGACGCGTCTCAGTTGCCGGTCGTGATGGTCGGGGGCGGAGGCGGCCGGATCCAGGGGGGCCGGGTGCTGAATTATCGCGAACAATCCGAACGACAGATGTGCCGTTTGTATTTGAGTATGATGCAGAAAGTCGGACTGAATCTGGATCGCTTCGGTGACGCAACACAACCGCTTGCCGAAGTGTGAACTCCCGGATTCCGCTGAATCGCGACAGGCGCGCACGGTTTCCGCGGAACGCCGTGGAATTGTGCGGCAGTTTCGCCGTTCCGTTTGTTAATCACAGCATTCAATCCACGCCGGACAAATTCCGTGAGAATCACACCAATCGCCCGACCGGTGGCCTTCGCTGTTCTGCTCGTGACCATTCTGCTGTCGAGCAAAGCGGCTGTGTCGGAGGATTCGAAGAACTCCGCCGCAAGCCGTGTACAGATTGACGTTCCGGAATTTCTTCCGAAGGAAAGCCGTCCGCTTGCAGAACTGAAGATCGATAACGGCCGCGTTTTTCAGCACAACAACTCGCTGCTGCTGGTGCTTGATCAGTTGCCGGAAAACGGTGTGCAGGCCATGCCCCGGATCTGCAATGTTGTCGAATCGGTGAACTGGCTGAACGGTGATCCCGAAAAACCGCTGACGCTGATTCCGGAAATCACGGTGTGGAACATCAAACTGCAGGATGTTCCGACGGGTCCGAATCGTGTGCTGGTGCTGGCTCTGGATGCCGAGCCCAGATTGTTCGACAAAACTGTGATCGCATCGGAAGACAGCGAACACGTCATTCACCTGCCCGCGAAATTCGCCAGGACGTCCGGTGAGAAGCTGCGCTTCGAACCGCAGCCTCACAAGAACACCGTTGGTTACTGGACTGTCGAGAAAGACACCGTGGAATGGTGGTTCCGGGTCGATCGGCCGGGTGACTACGTCGTCGAGATCTTTCAGGGCTGCGGAAAGGATCAGGGCGGCAGCGATGTGGACGTCCTGGTCGGCGGCGCCACGCTGTCGTTCGTGGTGAAGGACACCGGACATTTCCAGAACTTCGAATGGAGAAGTCTCGGTCAGGTCGCTCTGCCCAAGTCGGAGAAATCGGTGTTGAAGATTGTGCCGCGTCACAAGGCCGTCAACGCTGTGATGGACGTGCGCGAGGTCCGCTTGGTTCCGGCCGGAAAGTGATCCTCCCGCGCCCGGCCGTTCCGCCGGCTCGCCCGACATGTGCCTTGCCCCGCCCCGCCCTGACCGCTGCCGTGCCGTTCCAATTTTCGGGTCGGTGCGATCCGTCGCTGCCCTGTTGACGAAGCACTACTCTGTACAGCAATCGGTTCTCGGCATAGGCTTCCGGCAGAAGGGTCGTGTTGCCTTTGTGGTACCGGCCGGGAATCATTGATCGGTTACGGCCTGACGGATCAGAATCAGGCCGGTCGATGTGCGTCTTCGCGATTGTCAGCCGAAGATGCGGTCGTTTCCGGGGAATCTCCGCCGTGTCGGAACAGATTACGCTGCAGGAATCGGACAAGGATCTGCCGAAGCACGTTCAGAACGGCTTCATGCGTTACAGCAACTTCAAACCGCTGACTCAGGGCGGCGAAGCGATTCTGCAGACCTGCCGCGACGAAAACCTGGGGCGAACCGTCGTCATGAAGACTCTGCTGCCCCAGCTGCAGAATCTGGAGACGTATCAGAAGCGCTTCCTGCGCGAAGCTCGCGTCACTGCGCTCATTCCTCATCCGGCGACCGTGCCCGTCTATGAATTGAGCCGTGATCGTGAAGGCAACGCTTATTTCACGATGAAGAAGCTCAGCGGACGTGACCTGTGCGATATTCTGGACGCCATCGCGGAGAACCACTCGCAGTCGCAAACCGAGTTTCCGCTTAGTCGCATGCTGGAAATCCTGATTCAGGTGGGTAACTGCCTTGCGTACGCGCACAGTCTGGGAGTTGTCCATCGCGACCTGAAGCCGTCGAACGTGATGGTCGGCGAATACGGAGACATCACGCTGCTGGACTGGGGACTGGCCAAAGTCTGGGACATGGACGACAACGATGAAGTCGAGCAGTTGGCTCGCAGCGGCCGACAGCAGATCTCCGGGCGGCTGACGGGCAAGGGCGATGTTCAGGGAACGCCGTTCTATATGTCGCCGGAGCAGGCTCGGGAAACGGGTGATGTCGATGAACGAACCGACATCTACAACATGGGGATCCTGCTGTTCGAAGTGCTGACCGGTGACAGCTACATGTCGGGGCGAAACTTCAAGGAAATCAAACGCAAGATTCTGGAAGATCCCGTTCGCGAACCGAAATCCGTGGCGAAGCATCCGGTCCCCCCGGAACTGAATGCCGTCTGCGTCAAGGCTCTACAGAAGAACCCGGCGGACCGGTATCCCACGATGCTGGCCATGGTGGACGACTTCAAGGCGTTCCTGCAGAACGAACCGGTTTCCGTTTACCGAGCCCCGCTGCCAACCCGGCTGCTGAAACCGGCCAGCCAGCGGGCGTTCACCAGTAATTCGGCGATTTGGCTGCTGACGGGAGTCGCCCTGACCGTCGTGGCGCAACTGGTTCTGCGGCAGTTCTGACGTCGGTTTCCGCCTCGGCCCGACGGCTGTCATCGGCAAATCCGGCGCCCTGGGCAAAGCTTTCGGAATCCCCCAACAACAAGCGGCCTGGCGGCGTAGAAAGTGCCGGAAAGGCCGCTGCGATGCTGAAAATGACAGAATCGGACGCGAATTTCAGTTCGTCCGAGGCGGGTGCTGCGTCAGACGACGCAGCCCGGTCAGCGGCCAGCGATGCGCGATTGGTGGACGAAGCGCGGCGAGGCGACAGTGATGCCTTTGGCCGACTGGTCTTGCGATACGAGCGGCGAGTCACCAAGGTAATTCGTCGATTCATGCCCGATCAGGACATCGCACAGGATCTGACACAGGAAGCCTTTCTGCGGGCATTCGATCGCCTGGAACAGTTCGATCCGTCGCGGCGGTTCGGTCCGTGGCTGTTTCGTATCGCCGTCAATCTGACCTATGACCATCTGAGAAAGATCAAACGCAAGGGACGCTGGGCACTGTTCAGCGAAGCGGGCGAAGACCGGCTTCCCGACCCGGAATCACCGGATCCGCGCGACGACCGGGATTTGACACAGGAAGTTCATATGGTGCTGGCGGACGTTCCGGAAGCGTACCGGACTGTGCTGGTGCTTCGGGATATTGAGGGATTTTCGACGTCGGAGGTGGCCGCTGTGACCGAACGCAGCGAAGCCACGATCCGCTGGCGTCTGGCGGAAGCTCGCCGAATGTTCAAGGAAGCCTGGGAGCGGCGGGAACGAAGTATTGAAGAAGAGCAATTGGGATAACCCGAAAACAGGAGAGACCGTTGATGAAATGTGTGGATGCTCGACACCTGATTCACCTGTCGGTCGGCGATGACACTCATCCCGACGAAGAACAGCAGCTCAGCGAACACCTGCACTCATGTTCCGATTGCCGCGCCTACAATGCGGGGACGGTTGATGCGCTGCAGGTCCTGCAGACTCTGCGGGACAACACACCCGACGAATCGGAATCCGTGTGGCCGGCGGTAGCTGCGGAGATTCAGGCTCGCAGAGTTCGTCCGTTGCGGCGAGTTCGTCAGTTTAACGGAGCTGTGGCGGCGATGTGCGCGTGTTCGCTGACTCTAGCGCTGGTGACGATCGTTCAGAACCTGCCCGCGAACTCACGAGAATACAGCGGCAATGTCATGCCGGCGTTCAGCGTTCAGTGGCAGAATCATCCGTCGTCGCAATCAGTCGGTGAAATCCGGCCGATCGATCCGAACAATCCGTCCGCCGGTTTCTACAACACTGTCACGCGGGAGATCTACCCGCCGGCTTTGCCCGCTTCGAGCGTGACCGATTTCTAGTGCCTTGGCCAACGTGTTTTGGTGTGTGCCACTGGCTATGCCGGTGCGTTCGCGATTGGGAATCTCCTGGCACAGTCAGTGCCACACAACTCATCAATTCAGTCCTGACAAAGCACCAGGAGTCTGTCGGGAGTCGTTTGATTGATGCAGATGGGAGACGGTCGTTCGCGAGGCCGAAACTCTGGCCGAGCTTCGCATCCGGATCGTTGCGTCCGGGTGAACTCCGTCGCATTGCTACTCGGCGTCGTCGGGCAGCACCATCAGTTCCACTTTGCGGAACTCACAGGGATGGCTTTCCGACTGCAGCGAAATCGTGCCGCCGTGCAGTGCCAACTGGCCGTCCCGGATCAACCGGCGAGCGTTCTCGTCCCGCTCGTCCAGTTGCGGATCGCTGTATTCCAGCACGACTTCGCCGTCCAGAAGATGGCGAATCACCTTGTTGCCGCGCACTTCGATTTCCGCGGTGACCCATTCGTCAAGGTGGTGTGTCTTTGAGGACGAGGAGATGCAATGCTGCAACTGAAGTTGTCCGTTCATGACGACGTTAGTGCCGGGTGTGCACAGGTTGGATGTCGTGCGTTTGTCCTTTCCGTTGCCCGCCAGAAGCTGCACTTCGATGGACACGGGGAAATCCTGATCGACGGTCATCGTTTCCGGCTTCTGGCCGTGAACCATGATGCCACTGTTGCGGATGGCCCAGCCCGGACCGCCCTGACACTGCTCATCGACAAAACGGTACTCGACTCTCATCCGGTAGTTGGAAAACTCACCGTCGTAGAACAGGTGGCCGAAACGCTCGCCGAAAGTTTCGTAGGCATCCCTGTCGTAGCGAACCTTGATCATTCCGTCTTCGACACGAAACGTATTGCCGTAGTTTTCGCCCAGCGGGCTGTAGCGGATCTTTGGAGTCCAGTTCGTCAGATCTTTGCCGTTAAACAACGAGACCCATTCACCCGGCTTGAATTCCTGGTCCGCCGCGCGGGATATGTCAACAACGAACAGAGTCGCCGCGGCGGATGTCAGTACCAGAAGCGAAAAACGCAGCATGAGGAGTGCTCCCAAACGTGTTGAACTGTCTCTTTGGTTTCGATCGCCGCTCGCAGGAATCGCGGCGCGGCGGAAATGATATGTCTGGCAGGAAGATCCCTGGCGAAACGTCTATTCGCCGAGGCAGTACAGGTGCCCGAAGCTCCGCAGGTAGATTCTTCCATACGCAGCCGCAAGCGATGCCCGCATACCTTCGGCAAGGTGGTTCTTCGCTACAATTTCAAACTCGTCCGCGGCTTTGATGACTGTGGTGTCGCCTTCTTCGCTGCTGAAATAGACCAGCCCGTTGGCGGCAATCGGTGAGGCCACGTGAGTCCCGCCGATGCGACCCTGCCAGACGGTGTCCCCGTTGTTCGCATTCACGCAGGTGGCGGCTCCTGTGTCGTTAATCATGTAGATCCGGTCGCCCAGCAGCAGCGGAGCAGCGAGTCGCGAGTTCCCCTTTTCGCGATTCCACACGACATGCGACTGGTCGACGTTGCCGCGCGTTGAATCTTCCAGCCGCACGGCCAGCAGGTTTGAGGATCGTGAACCCGTATTCAAAATCGCCATCCCCTGAAAGAACAGCGGCGGCGCGGCGGCGTTGAAGTCGTCGTGTGTAATCGTCCACAGTTCTTCGCCGGTCAGCGCGTCGTAGGAGAATGCGGCTCGCGAACCGACAGAAACGACTTGAGTGCGCCCGTCCACTTCCACAAGCCCCGGCGTGCTGTAGGCTTTGCGAAGATCTCCTTCCAGCTTCGGCTGACCGTTTTCGTCCAGGTCGCCGTAGTCTGTCGTGCGTTCCGTCTTCCACACTGTCTCGCCGCTGTGCTTATCCAGCGCGGTGAGAAACTGTGCGTTGATTCCGTCGAAGGTCAGGATCAGCAGGTTTTCGTACAGCACGGGAGATGAGCCGGGGCCGCGAAAATGACGCACGTTGATGTCTCGCCGTTCCCAGACGGTGTCGGCAGTCTTTGGATTCAGGCGAGCCGTGCCGTAGGTTCCGAAGTGAACGTAGACCGCATCATCCTCCAGCGCGCACGACGGCGACGCGTACGTGTTGACGTCGTTGCCCAGCGGTTCCGGATCGGCGTTTTCGAACAGCAGGCGGTGGTGAACAATGTCACCGGTGTCCGCATTCAGGCAATACACGAACTGCCGCGTACCGTCTTTGGTTGCCGCGGTCAGCCAGATTTGTCGATTGCCGATGACGGGAGTCGAATGGCCGAAACCTTCCAGAGGAATTTTCCACTTCACATTCGTGCCGGTTTCTTCATCCCATTCCACCGGCACTCCTTTGGAATCCGCTGCGGTGACGTTTCCGTTGCGGTCAGGTCCGTTGCGATTGGGCCAGGGCAGATCCGATGCACTGGCGTTGTTGACCGCAACTAAGAGTGCGAACGCGGCCAGACAGACGGCGATCAGAGCTCGAGTCGATCGGCGAATCACAGATCTGCGAAGACGAATCCTCATGCGGCGTGACTTTGCGGATAGAACGGAAGTCGGGAACTGACATCGGCGAATGCAACGTCGCATAGTTGACCATCGCGACGCGGTGATCGCAACTGACACGTGCGGACAGCCGATGGAGCCCGGGGTGCGACGACCGTTGGTGGTCTGAGAGGCGGCGATTTCAGATTTCAGATTTCAAATTTCAGCTTCACCTCTGGCTCTGTTGAACATCGCCGTCGCGGTGTGACCTGGAATTTCGCCCGGCCGGTCTCTGGAGATTCGCCTGCGGGAAGCATACACCACGTGTCGAGCACGCTGGTTTGGACGTCGCGGCAGACGTCTGTCCGTGGCTGCGGCAGGAATCGGTCACCGGCGCAAACATGAACTTTCCAGACAGGATCGCAGTTGAGTCATGACGGAATTACAGCCACCAGAATTCCGCGTTGCCCTGACCGCGGACTTCTATGACGGCGATGGTCGACCGAAGTTTGCCGATCTGGGCATCGGCCTGTTCGACGGTCACTCGCACATCGGCTTATCTCGGTTCGACGAACATCATCCGCAGATTCTTCCGGAACAACTGGCCGGTTGTCACGGAGTGATCGTGCTGACTCCGCGAGTGACCGCCGAGTCACTTCGATCCTGCGACGACCTGCTGGTGATTGGCCGCTTCGGTGTCGGTTTCGACAACGTTGACGTCGACGCGTGTACTCGCAGCGACGTGTTGGCCACGATCACCGCCGGAGCCGTTGACCGTCCCGTTGCCGAAGCGACCGTCGGCTGGATGATCGCGCTGACGCATCACATGCTGACGAAGGACCGGCTGGTGCGGCATGGACAATGGGACGAACGCACTCAGTACATGGGCTGTGAACTGCGCGACCGGACTCTGGGTATCATCGGACTGGGCGGAATCGGCCGGGCTCTGTTGTCGCTGCTGCACAGCTTCGGAATGAAGCAGCCCGTGGCGTTTGATCCGTTCGTGCCGCAGGATGTCCTGCACTCGCTGGGAGTTCGTTCCGTGTCATTGGAGGAACTGCTGTCGACGGCGGATTTCGTTTCAATCCATTGCCCGCTGAATGAGAAGACTCGCGGGTTGATCGGAGCCGCGGAGCTTCAGCAGATGAAGCCCGACGCGTACCTGCTGAACACGGCTCGCGGCGGCATTGTGGACGAGGATGCTCTGTTTGAAGCTCTGAAGAATCGCCGGATCGCGGGAGCCGCTATCGACTGTTTCGCGGATGAACCGGTCTCGACTCCGCACCGCTTCGGCGAACTGGACAATGTCATCCTGGCACCGCATTCGATTGCATGGACGGGAGAACTTTTCCGGGACATCGGCCGTACCGCGTGTCAGGGAATGCTGGATCTGTCGCAGGGGCGTCGACCGGCGGGAGTCCTGAATCCGGAACTGTTCGCGCGCGAAAGTTTTCGAAACAAGTGGTCACGGATCACCGGAATCAGCCGGGAGAATCTGCAATGAGTCACCGGCTGACTGGTCAGACAGCATGGATCAGCGGAGGCGCATCGGGCATCGGCGCCGCAACCGCGCGGCTGTTTGCCGAAGAGGGAGCAAACGTTGTCATTGCCGATTTGCGCGACGCAGAAGGCGGGCAACTGGCCGACGAAATCACGTCGTCCGGCGGACACGCGATCTATTGCCACTGCAACGTGGCCGATACCGATCAGGTCCGGAACTCGATCGATGCCGCAGTCGCCGAATTCAAGACCCTGCACATCGTGGTCAACTGCGCGGGCATTGTTCATGTCAGTCCATTGCACGAATATTGTGAAGCCGACTGGGACCGGCTAATGCGCGTCAATGTGACCAGCATCTTCTTATCGCTGAAGCACGCGTTTCGCCATCTGCGTTCTCACAGCCGCAGTTACATGGTGTACGTGGCGTCGATCAGCAGTTTCGTCGGTCAACGGGCGACTCCGGCTTACACGACATCCAAGGGAGCCGTGTTGTCGCTGACTCGTTCGATCGCGGTTGACTACGCCGCGACGGGCCTTCGCTGCAACTGCGTGTGCCCCGGCATCACCGACACACCGATGCTGCGAGAACATCTGAACAAGTCGGCCGATCCTGAAGAAACACTTCGGCAGCGAATTCGACGCGTTCCGTTGAACCGACCGATGCAGCCATCGGACATTGCCCGCACGATCCTGTACCTTTCGTGTGAAGATTCCAGCGGTGTGACGGGAACGTCCGTCGTCGTGGACGGCGGATATCTGGCCGCGGCAGAGTGGAATACCGACGATGACCCGCCGGCTTCGTCCTGAACAGCGCAGCCGGCGGACATCGCAGCGCGCCGCTTCCCGGCTTGATTTCGTGAGCGGCGATGGATCAGAGTTCGACCGTTACCCAGCCGTGCGAAGGTGAGTTCTTTAGTGGCCGATCGTATTGCAGGAAGGTGTCCCGACGATGTTTCCGCTCGCGTGTGCTGACTTTGCATTCCCGCTGCTGGCGCACGATCAATCGCTGGACGTGATTGCGATGCTGGGATTTGAAGGCGTCGATATCGGACTCTTTGAAGGACGCTCCCACCTGCATCCGTCACGGCAGTTCGCAGATCCGGCGTCCGCGAAGGCTCTGCATCGTAAGGTGTCTGACCGAGGACTGAGCGTGGCCGACGTGTTCCTGCAGATGGACCCGGATTTCAAACTATTCGCTGTGAATCATCCGGACGCAGATCGCCGCCGGAAGGCTCGCGACTGGTTTCAGCGAACTCTGGCCTACGCGGCAGACTGCGGCTGTGCTCATGTCACGGCGCTTCCGGGAGTCCTGTTTGACGGCGAGTCGGCCGATGCATCCTTCGACCGCTGCCGAGACGAACTGGCCTGGCGAGTCGAACAGTCAAAGGCGGCGGGAATCATTTTTGGTGTCGAAGCGCATGTTGGTTCCATCGTTCCGGACCCGCATCAGGCGCGGCAGCTTGCCGAGTCGGTTCCGGGACTGACACTGACTCTGGACTACACGCACTTTACGCGCGACGGTGTTGCGGATTCCGAGGTCGAACCGCTGATCGTTCATGCTTCGCATTTCCACGCGCGGTGTGCTCGCCAGAGCCGGCTGCAGTGTTCGTTTCAGGAAAACACGATCGACTATCAACGCGTGGTGGAGCGATTGAAGCAGTCCGGCTATTCCGGCTACGTCGGCGTGGAATACGTGTGGATCGACTGGGAACACTGCAACGAAGTGGACAACCTTTCGGAGACAATTCTGTTGCGCGACTTTCTTCGATCAAAAATGACGTGACGGTCCGGAGGTTCGCAGTCGCAGTGAACCTTCAGCGCCGCTAACATCGTGCGGCTGAGCTGTCGTGTTTTGTGGTTCATCCGGAGAACAGCCGTATCCCGGGCACTGCTTGCTTCGCCGATCGGCTGTTTTGCGTGATACGAACACAGGCTGGTGGTGGCGAATTGAATGGAACACGACTTTACGGTGACGACGCCTGTTGACGGAAAACGGAGGTGACATGCAGATCATCGGAGCCATCCTGTGTACTCTTGTGGGCCTGCGTCTGGCGCAGTCTGTCGCGTCGGCGTATCAGGAGCATTCCCGGTCAGCGGCGCGGGGGCGGCTGTCGCTGGAACTGCTCAGCGAACAGGTTGCCGCGGCGAAAGCGCTGCGGGTTCGTCGTGAACAGCAGCAACTGCACTGGAACGGATACCGAAAGTTCCGTGTTCGCGACAAGGTGGTTGAAGCAAAGGATATCTGTTCGTTTTACCTGGTGCCGCACGATGAGAAGCCGTTGCCGCCGTTTCGGCCGGGGCAGTTCCTGACGTTTCGGATGGATCTGCCGAAGGGGAATGACGAGAGGGGAACTCGCAAGCCCGTGGTCCGATGCTATTCGCTGTCCGATGCTCCTCCGGAATCGAACGACCCGGAACACAATTTCTACCGCATTACGGTTAAGCGAGTTCCCGCGCCGCCGGATTCGTCGCACCCGCCGGGTCGGGTTTCGAATTACCTGATCGATCAGGTGCAGGTCGGCGACATTCTGGATGTTCAGGCTCCGCGCGGAGATTTCTGTCTGGACCCGGAATCGGCTCACCCCGTCGTGCTGATCGGCGGCGGCGTCGGAATTACTCCCGTGCTGAGCATGACGGAAGCCATCCTGCGAGTGAATCCCAGCCGGCACGTCTGGCTGTTTTACGGAATTCGCTGTGGTCCGGATCACGCCATGAAGGACCGGCTCCGACAGCTCGATCAGGCCTACGAAAACTTTCACCTGCACGTCTGCTACAGTTGCCCGCAGGAAGGTGACTGGGAAGGCACGGACTACCACACGCGTGGTCATGTCGGTGTGGAAGTGCTGCAGAAGGTTTTGAAGGTCAACAACTTCGAATACTACATCTGCGGTCCGCCGGCGATGATGAACACGCTGGTTCCGGCGCTGGAAGACTGGGGAGTGCCGAAAGACCGGATCTTCATGGAAGCGTTCGGTCCGGCAACAGTGAAGAAGACGGCCACGGTTCCGAAACTGCCTGAGGTCTCCGCACCCGGCGCGGAGCGCGCGGTGATTACGGTCGAATTCAGTCGTTCGGGAAAAAGCCTGGTGTGGAACGGCAGCCAGGCGAACATCCTGGACCTGGCACTGGCGAATTCAATTGAGATCGACTCCGGATGCCGAGCGGGCAGTTGCGGGTCGTGCGAAGTGGCGGTAAAGTCCGGAACCGTCGATTACACGGTGGACAGCCGTACTGAATGTGGCGCTGGATCGTGTCTGACATGTGTTTCCGTCCCGAAGGGAAACATCGTGTTGGACGCCTGACCAGCGTCAGAGCACGACAAACGCAGCCGGATGAACACTACAGGAACTGTGCGGCACTGTCCCGCCGGGATTCACCCGAGCCCGGCGCGGAAAGGCGAGATTCGATCGAAACGAAATTTGCGAATGCCGGTATTGAAAGGGCTGCACTCGGGCCGGCGCTTCACACTGCACGCGTGTGAAGCGATGCAGCATTTTGACGGCAATGACTAGAGAGGCAGAAACATGCGATTGAAGTCCAGGATGTATCCCCCGCGAATGCTGCTGTCCGGTGTGGTGCTGACAGCAACCGGCGCGATATTGGCCGCCGTCTGGCTGGGAACCGTCGTGTCCGCCGGGCAACCGCAGCCCGCGAACCCGACTTTGACCGCTTTCGTGGCGGCGGTTCCCGAAGGTTCTGCGGTGACGCCCGGAATCGATCCGGCAAAGGTCAAGGGTGCCGAATCCTGCACGAAGTGTCACCAGTCGGAACACAATGCCTGGAAGGCGTCCGTTCATTTCCGAAACAACGAACGGCTCACATCCGACGCCGGCGCGAAGTATGCGAAGGACTTCGGCAGTAAGGATGCGTGCATCCAGTGCCATTCCACGCCGCATTCGTCGGGCGGCGGTGTTGTTGGAGTCTCCTGCGAATCTTGCCACACCGGCTCCGGCGGCGCCGACGGCTGGTTCGAAATTCATTCCGACTACGGCGGCGAAGGCGTGACTCGGGAACAGGAAACCGAAGACCATCGGACGCAGCGCCTGGCGGCGACAGAGAAGGCCGGCATGATCCGTTCGGCCAATGTGTATGAACTTGCGAAGAACTGCTACGCGTGCCACGTCGTCGGCAACGAAAAGCTGCTGAACGCCGGCCACAAGCCGGGTCAAAGCGGCTTCGATCTCATTCCCTGGATTCAGGGCGAAGTTCGACACAACTTTCAGATCGACCAGAAGGTAAACGCGGAATCCCCCAGCCTGCTGACCGCCACGAAGGGAACATCGCCCGAGGAGCGTAAGCGGGTCATGCTGGTTGTCGGCAAAATGGTCGAACTGGAAGTCTGCCTCAGAAACCTGGGGGGCCGTCAGCAAAGCCGGGCTGAAACAGGGCTATGCCGGATCGAAGGGCTGGGCCGGACGAGCCGAAGATGCTCACGAATTCCTGGCCGAAGATATTCTCGATGCTGTCAAGGACGAACACATTCAGGCGGCGGTTGACGCCGTTGACTTTGACCTTGGCCGGCGCTTTGACGACCAGGCGGCGGCCGCAAAGGCGGCTGATCAGGTCGCGGCCGCGGCCAAAGCGTTCGTGGCGGCCAATGACGGATCGAAACTGGAAGGGCTCGACGAACTGGTTGAGGAACTCTCGAAACCGAAGGGAGATGCCTACACGCCGTGACCCGGACTGGTCGGCGGACACACTTTCGAGTGGCCCGTCGAAAGCCCGCAACCGTTCGCGCGGGGAGTTGCAGCCGGGCGAGGGGCCGGGTGAAGTGGCCACGTCCGTCAGCGGCGAACGCAATGGGCGGCTACGAATGTCCGTCGGGCGGCTGCGATCCGCGGGTTGCCGCAACCCGCGATCCGGCTTCCTCGAAAATCACGGGTTCGTTATTTTCCCGTGTGAAATCGCCGTCCTGCAAGACGTCGACAACCACGATGACCGGTCGGCCCGGGCCGGTCCCGAACGGCACTGCCTGACGCAGTTGAACTGACGGCCAGCGCCGACAGATACAATCGAAGCGTTCGAAAATGGACGGAAGCCGCAATGGCAGTCAGGATACTTGATCCGCCGCGGCACCAGGATTCGCCAGTCAACCAGAAAGGATTTCTGAGATGAACGACATGTCCGCGATACCCGCCAGTCTGCGTTCCGCGATGAAGCGATTATCAATTGCTGTTGTGATCGGCACGCTGGCCGCCGCGTACCTGGCGACGTCGCGACCCGCCGTGTCGCAGGATTCCGGCGGAGTCGCGGAGCCGCCTGCCGTTCCTCCGGCGATCAACGACGGGCGAAGTCATGCCGGACCCATTCAGAACCGGTCGAACTTCATGGGCGCCAAAGCGTGCATCGAATGTCACCGTTCGGAATATGTGGCCTGGATGGGAACGGTCCACTTTGACGGCGGCGGGATCAATCGACTGGACACATCAAAGAAAAATTCCGTCGGCGCGAAGTACAAGGCCGCTCACGGGAATCTGCAGGTCTGTCTGGATTGCCATGTTCCGCCGCGCGAAGTGAATCACGGACAACTGCAGCTTGTCTCGGGCACTTCGTGTGAAAGCTGCCACGGCGCGGCCGGCGGCGAACACGGATGGCTGAATCGGCATTCCGTTTACGGCCCGAATGTCACTCGGATGTTTGAAGAATCTCCGCAGCACCTGGCAGACCGCCAGGCGTTCTGCGACAACGCCGGCATGATTCGGTCCGGACGCGTCTATGAGATTGCGAAGAACTGTTATAGCTGCCACATCATGGGCAATGAACAACTGGTCGCGGAAGACGTCGGGCACCGGATTGGAAACAACCTGTTCGATCTGATTCCGTGGATTCAGGGCGAAGTCCGCCACAACTTTCACATGGACCAGCATAACAACGCGGACATGCCCACGATCGTACAGACTCGAACGGGGCAGTCAAAAATTGAACGTCATCGCGTCATGATCGTTGCCGCGCAGATGGCGATCATCGAAGTCTGTCTGCGAAACCTGGCGGCGGTGTCCGACGAAGAGAAGCTTGAAGAAGGCTACGCCGACGGCTGGAAGGACCGCATTGACGAAGCGAAGGACGTGGTTGAAGAAATCTCTGAGATTCTTGAAGAACCCGCCGAAGACTCCGGCATCGCGCCGCTGGAGGATTCTGATCTGCGGGCGGTTGTGGAGGCGGTTGACGCTCTCGGGCGGCGCTTCCGGGATCTGACTCGCGAGAATGCCGCCAGCACGGCTGACGCAGTGGCCAGCCATGCGAACAGCTTCGTGTCGCGGCATAACGGTTCGCTGCTGAAGGCACTCGACAAGGACTTTCTGGCCGATCCGCCGGAACCAAAGGGCAGGGCTCTGGAACCCTGATCAGGCACGAAGAGGGCCTTGCATGAGTTTGCAGAAAATCGAACGGCCGGCTCGCTGGGACGTTCCGTTCTCGGACAGGATGACCGACGCTGACGTGGAGCGGCTGCTGACCATCCGGCCGTTTTCCGACTTGATCCCGACCGGTTCCGCGGCAAAGTCACCCTTGCCGGAATCCTGAAGAACGACGCAAGGCTGCTGCAGTGCTCCGTCGGCGAAATCATTATTCGCGAAGGTGACTGGGGCAACTCCGCGTTTTTTCTGCTGTCCGGAAGTGTTCGCATCGAAGTTGAACCGGGCCGCTATTCGATGCCCGCGGAGGTGCTCGGGCGATCCACGATTCACCGGAAGGGGTTTCTGGACGCGATCCGGCAGTTGTGGCGCCGTCCCCGCGACCCCGAAGTCCGCGCCCGGACGGAAGACATCGACGGAAGCCAGACACGCAGCAAAGGCAGCGGCGAAGAAACTCGCATCTACCTGCAGGACGTTCCGGCGGTTCTGGCAAAATACAAGACGACCCGCGTGCAGGCCGTGGAGTTCTTCGGCGAACAATCGGCGCTGGGTCGCATCGAACGAACGGCCACCGTTTTTGCCGACAGCGGCTGTGAACTTCTGGAAATCCGCTGGCAGGGTCTGCGTGACATCATGCAGAAGGACCCCGCTTTAAAGGAACGCATCGATCAGCGGTTTCGTGACTACGGCCTGCGCTCCTTCCTCAGAAACTCGCCCTATTTCGCTCACCTGTATACGTCCGGCGACGAACAGTCCGAACGCGGGCACAGCCGCAACCGCGAGCGCCGCCGCCGTCTGCTGAAGGAGGCACAGTTCGAGTCGTACGGTGAATACGACAAGGTTGACAGCTTCAAGAAGCTGGCGGAATTCGGTTCGTCGACCGGACTGAAGCATGAACCGATCATCGCCCACGAAGGCGATTATCCAAACGGCGTGATTCTGATTCGCAGCGGCATTGCCCGAGTCAGCCGCCAGTTTCACAACGGGCATCGCACGATCAGTTATCTGACTCCCGGCCAGGCATTCGGCATCCAGGAAATCGTCGAAGGCTGGAAGAAGGGCAATCCGGTTCCGCTGCAGCATTCCCTTCGCGCTGTCGGTTATGTCACGGTGGTTATCATTCCCACGCGGCTGTTCGAAGAAGCGATTTTGCTGGAAGCATCCATCGCTGATGAAGCCGACGCCGCTCCGCCGATTGATCTGTCCGCAGCGCCGCAGTCGTCCGCCGGCAAAGATGTCGATGCCGGCCTGCTGGAGTTTCTTGTCGAACGCCGGTTTGTGAACGGAACGGCGACGATGGTCATCGACATGGACCGGTGTACCCGGTGCGATGACTGCGTCCGGGCCTGCGCGGCGACACATGATAACAACCCGCGGTTTCTTCGGCACGGGCCGATGCACGGCAAGTACATGGTCGCCAACGCCTGCATGCACTGCGCGGATCCGGTCTGCATGATTCGCTGTCCCACAGGAGCCATTCATCGTAACGTGCTGGAAGGTCAGGTGGTGATCAATGACGAAACCTGCATCGGCTGCCAGGCATGCGCGATGAACTGCCCCTATGACGCCATCCGGATGGTTCAGATTCGCGACACGCGGGGCTTTCTGTTTCATGACGCGCGCCACGAAACGATCGACAAGGCCACAAAGTGCGATCTGTGCGCCGATCAACTGACGGGACCGGCATGCCAGAACGCGTGCCCGCATGACGCCCTGGCGCGGCTGAATCTCGGCGAATACGAATCCGTGGCGGATTGGGTAAATCGATGAGAACATTCGCGCGGCGCCGCGGAATTCATCTGGGCATCACACTGGTCGCGGCGATTCTGCTGTTGGGCCTGTACTACGTGATGTCCGCTTCGCTGTATCCGGGCGATTACAGTTCCGGCTGGGTCCTGCTGGGCGTGATTGTGTTTCTTGCGGCGTATAACGTGCGGAAGGCGTTTCCGTTTATCCCGCTCGGTTCCTCAGCGGCGTGGCTGCAGGCTCACATCTACCTTGGCCTGCTGACATTTCTGCTGTTCGCCATTCACGTTGAATTCACGATTCCGAACGGTTTCTTCGAGCGGATCCTGGCGGGAGTCTACGTCAGCGTTTTTGTCAGCGGCCTGATCGGTTTGTACATGACGCGAAGATATCCGCGACGACTGACGATGCTGGGCAGCGAAGTCGTGTTCGAACACATTCCCGTGCTGAATCGGCAGATTCGCGAAGCCGCCGAAGCTTTGGTCCTGCAGTGCAATTCCGAAGCGGAAACGTCAGCGATTCCCGACTTCTATGTCCGCCGCCTTCGCAGCTTCATGGACGGTCACCAGGATCTGTGGCAGCATCTCTTCTTTGGTTCCAGCCGCAGGTTTCACGCTCTGCTGCGGGAACTGTACGATCAGATGCGTTATTTGAACGACAACGAACGCTCCGTGCTGTCGCAGCTTGAAAACCTTCTGCGGCGAAAGCACGAACTTGATTCGCAGTTTGCCCTGCAGGCCGCTCTGAAGTGCTGGCTGTTTGCGCATATTCCGCTGACATGGGCACTGCTGGTATTCGCGTTTTTTCACAGCATGCTGGTCCATGCGTGGTCGGGAGGTCTGTGGTGACAGATTCTCCGAACGAGTTTTCGCTGGACCCCGGCATCTACCAGCGACCGAATCAGGAATGGGAATGCGGTCATCTGGCCGACGGCTGTCCCTGCCCGATCGGACCCGGCGGGCGCGGTGAATGCCTCGTGAACCAGATCTGCGTTCCGCTGAAGACTGACACCGGCTGGGCCTGCGGTCGTGCGAAGGCCTGGGGAGGCCGCTGCAGTGAAGGACCGATCCCCGACCGGAACGCGCCGGATCAGCAGGCTGTCTGTCCTCACGCGATTCCTCCCTGTCAGCCGCGACACAGCCTGCGACGAAAGCGGCGCCTGGTCAGCGGAATCGTCGCTGCGGCATCGCTCGGCTTCTGTCTGTTTCTGCTGGGAGGCGGCTCTTCTCCGAACGAAAAGCCATTCATTCAGACGGCGGAATGGATTTCTCCCGGCGAGCTGACGGCCAGGCATAACACGATTCAGCAGGGCTGTTCGGCCTGTCACTCCGCCGCTCACGAATCTCCGGCAGCACAGCTTGGCAGCGCGTTTGGTGGTTCCCGGGACATCGCGGAAAGTCAGAAGTGTTTGAAATGCCACGAGGCCGCATTGGGGCATTTTGCTCTGCAGCCTCACGGAACAGATCCCGCCGTGCTGCAGGCAGCGTCCCGGAAACAGGAGTCCGACGCCGGCCGATCACACAACACACTGCGACAGACACTCGCTCGCATGGTCGTGCCGCACAGGTCCGCCGCCGACGGAGAACTGGCTTGCGCCACGTGTCACAAGGAACATCGCGGCCGGGAATTCGACCTGAAACGCATCACCAATGATCAGTGCCAGATCTGTCATTCGAGTTCCTTCCACAGCCTGCAGGACGGTCATCCGGACTTCACACTTCCAAAACACGATCAGCCGCCACATCTGATCTTTGACCACCTGACTCACTACGGAATGCACTTTTCCGCGGATCCCGAAACGTGGCTCGCCGACGCGCCAAACGATACGTGTTCGCGGTGTCACGTTCCTGACGAAGCCGGTCACGCGATGACGGTTGTCAGCTTCGAAAAATCGTGCGCCGACTGTCATCTCGACCAGATCAAAGCCGACCCGCTGCCGGAACTGCGAATTCCGGGAGTCACGTTTCTGTCGCTGGTCCCCTCCGACTTTGCGCCGGGCGACGACCAGAACCTGCCGGAAGCATTTCCGCGGACACCACCGGTCATGGAACTGCTGCTGCTGGCAGACGAAGACTATGCGGCGACGAAACAGGCTGCGGACTCCGGCCAGGCTGAAGCGGACTCACTTCGCACAATCGCCGCGGCTCGGCGACGGCTGATCACGGATCTGGTCGCCAATCGGGAAGTCGCCATCCGTAATCGGCTGCTTAAATCTCTGACGAACGCGGATTCTGTCCTGGTGACGGCAGCGGCCGACGCTCTGAACGGGTTCTGGTTTTTTGACACGCTGTACGAACTGCAGCAACGCGCCATGGCAGCCGGCGATTCGTCGGAAGGCGACGGCGACGGCAGGAAAGACGGCGACAGTGACGATTCAGCGGCATTGGCGGTCAGCGCCGAAACGCCGATCACCTACTTCAGTCAGGAACATGCCGACGCCGTGCTGCGAACATGGATTGATCTGGCTGCGTCGCAGGCAACAACAGGTGCGCTGTCCGAATCCCGGGCTGCCGCGTCTGTTGTCGATCGGCTGTTCGCGTCGCTGGTCCAGCCGCAAACGACGGGTCGCTGCGTCAAGTGCCATACTGTCTCATCCGACTCCGGCCATCCCGTCGTGAACTGGATTCCCAGGACATCCGGTCATGGCGGCTTCACAAAGTTTTCTCACCGTCCGCACATCACGCTGCTGGAACAGCACGGCCAGGTTGGTCCCCAGGAAACAGAGCCCTACGGCGATCGCCGCTGCGAATCCTGCCACTACCTTGCCCGCGAGGAAGTTAAGTTTGCTCGCATCGGCCCGGCTCTGACAAGCGGCGTCTTGAAATCCGGGGAACATCACGAGTTCTCCGGAATTCAGGATTCCATGACGCTGGCCACCTGCGTCAACTGCCACACGCCTCGGGAAGCGGGCAATGACTGTCTGAAGTGTCACAACTACCACGTCGTTCGCCAGCAGCCCTGATGGCGTCGAAACGGACGGCGGAGACCACACCGAGTCCGTCATCGCCCATCGGAGGCCGGTCGGGAAGCAATCCGGTCTGGCTGAAGCGTTACCGGCGCCATGCGACACTGCGGTGTCATTATTCCTGAACATCGATCAGCCGGTCCACCGCGTCGACGGCGACGGATTGCAAATTCCCCGTCGGCCAGGTCACGGCAACGCTCTTCACGGTTTCGAAGTCGCCGAGCCCAAACGTCACGGGCAGTTCGACCTGAGACTGGTAGCTGCGAGTCGGGTTGACGGTGCGCGTCAGCACGGTGTCGTCTGGCAGAGTCACTTTCACGGTGGCTCCGATGGCGTCACGGTTGCTCTTCGCGCCGGTCAACTTGAATCGCAGCCAGTGGTGACCGGACTGCTGATCATTGCGAAGCAGCCGCGCCGGCCCGCCGGACGCAAACAGCAGCAGATCCAGATCGCCGTCGCCGTCGATGTCGGCCGACGTGGCTCCGCGGCCAACCATCGGGCGCAGAAAATCCGCGCCGACCTTGTCTTCCGGAACAACCATGAATTCGTTTTCGTACTCGGAGCCGCAGTTCCACAGAAGCTGCGGCGGCTGTTCGTAGTGCTGGCTGGACTGCACTTTCTGAATATCCTCTTCCAGATGGCCGTTGCAGGCGAAGATATCCAGCCGGCCGTCGAGATCCGCGTCCAGAAACAGCACGCCGAATGTCAGCTCGACGCGTGTGACGGGTCCGATGCCATTGGACACGGCTTCGTCCCGGAAGATCGGCAGCTCCATTCCGGGAGTCTGGCAGACATACAGTGCGGTCATTTCATTGGCGAAGTTGCCGATGGTGATGCCCAGCGATTCCGTGTTGCGAAAGCACGCCGCGTCGATTCCCATGGCTCCGCGAGTGGTTCCGTCGCTGTCGAAAGCGATGCCGCAGCCGGCACCGGATTCGGTGAACGTGCCGTCCGGCTGATTCAGCAGCAACAGGTTCTGAACCGTGTCGTTGGCGATAATGACATCGGGCCGTCCGTCGGAATTCACATCGCTGAATGTCAGGCCGAGTGACTTGGCCAGTGGTTCGCCGGTATTTGGGTTGGTGACTCGAATACCGCTTTCTTCTGAAATGTCAGTGAATCTGCCGTCACCGTCGTTGCGGTAAAGGATCGGGAAAGCCCCGCGAAAGTCCGCCGGTCGACCATAGGCTCGCAGAGTTCCGTCAAGCGTGAACTCGAACGCCAGGTCCGTGTCCCGCGTCCATTCGATGTAGTGACAGACAAACAGATCCAGATCGCCGTCCAGGTCGTAGTCGAAGAAGCCCGCGCTGGTGCTCCAGGCGTTTTCCGCTCCCGCGACTGCTGCGTCGGACGTCACGTTACGGAATTTGCCGCCGCCTTCGTTGTGGAACAACCGACCGGGACCGACTGCCGTGAAGTAAAGGTCGACAAGGCCGTCGTTGTCGTAGTCACCGCAGGCAACTCCGTTCCCGTAGAACGACACGTCCAGTCCGGAACCCGCGGTAATGTCGGTGAACCGGCCGGTGCCGTCGTTTTCGTAAAGAGCCTGAGTCGGTGATTCCGCGGACTGGGGGCTCCAGGGCCAGATTGTCGAATTGACACAGACGATGTCCTGATCACCGTCGTTGTCAAAGTCGAAGAACGCTCCTCCGCCGCCCATGGTTTCCGGCAGCAGCTTTTCTCCGGCAGCGCCGTTCTGATGAACAAAGCGGAGTCCGGCATCGCCGCTGACATCCGTGAACGGAATCGCCGGGATCTCCAGCGGCGGAAGCTGACGCACTTCGGGCAGAGCGGTCTGCTCAGTCTTCTCCGCAAGCTGCTCTTCGTCCCCGCGCTGCAGAAACAGGAACGCGGTGCCCAGAATCGCCGCCAGGACGATCCCTGCGATCGACAGTTTCAAAGCTCTGCCGACAATGTCGTCGTTGGTGAGTTCCGGTTCGTCGGTCATGTTGAGTGCTCTTTGAAAATCCATCCCGAAAGGACGGGCGTTGTCGCGGCCGGCTGGAAGTTTCCGGCGGAATTTCAGAGTTAAATGAAGGTTGATCGCCGCAGACGAAACTCGATCTGTACCAGGCCCCGCGCTGCAGCGGGGGTTTACTTCAATTCGTAAATCACCAGCGGTTCAGCGGCGAAGTTTGCGGCGGGATATTTCTGTCGAGCCTTGCCGAACGCCTGTCCGCGAGCGGTGTCGTCGATCTTGTATCGCGCATGAAGGTCGCTGTGCTTCTGTGCAAGTTCCGCATCACCCAGATTGGAATACAGCTGACTCAGGTTGTAATGGGCGTCGACGTTTTCTGAATCGATGGCCAGAGTGCGGTGGAAGACTTCAACGGCCTCCTGCAGGCGAGCCTTTCGTTCGGCGTCGCGTGAGTCGCCCCGCATCTGCAGAGCACGGTCGAAAATGGTCCGGCCCAGCAGATTGATGACTTCGTAGTCTCTGCTGAAATCGAATTTCCGGCGCACGGTTTCGGCGTCTCTCATTTCCAGAACCTGCCGGAAGTTCTCTTCGGCTTCCTTCAGGAAACCCTGCTGACGATTCAGGATTCCGCTTAACCACGCGACGGTCCAGGGCGGCGGAGCGGGATCGGTGTGGGTCGCGGCTCGCTGAACGGCGGCGACCGCTTCGTCAAGCTGACCGGCTCCCGCTTCAGCGAACAGGACGCGCGCCAGATTCAGCGGGCCGTCGAATCTGCCGAGTTCTTCAACTTTGCGAAACGCGTCGGCCGCCTGCCGAAGTTCCGCCTTGCCTTTCAGCAGCATTCCGATTCCGTAGTCATTCCAGCGCTGCCATTCCGGGATGGCTCGCGGTGGATTACTGACTTCCGCGTCGATGCCGGCGATGGGAAATGTAACGCTGTCTTCCGCCAGAACGGTCACCGGCAATTCGTTGTGGTAAGGCTGGCCGGGTACATGCCCGCGAATTGGCGCGCCGAGTTCCGCCATCTTCCGGTCGACATACTTCATGTACGTCGAGTCAAACTTGCGATACAGCAGCCGGACTCGAACGTTCAGCGGGGCCGCAATGTCCTGCGGCACGGTCAACCGATAATGCGCGGTCTGACCGGCACCGGGCGGAATCTGGTGGCTATACAGTGGTACGAAAATGTCCTGAGCGTTGCGGCGATCAATGCGGTTTCCTTCCCGATCCAGCATGAACGTGTTGACGAAATGCGACCATTCATCGACTTCACCGTTTTCGTTCATAAGGCCGCTGGCGGCAATCTGGCGATCGCCGGAGGATGCAACGACTTCCAGCCAGATTTCATTCGAATCGGTGGTCCCCTGAGTGAAATGGTGCCCCATAGTCACGGTTCGAATGACAGCTTCCAGCACGTACGTTTCGCCGGGAGTCAGCGTCGGAACTTCGTGTTTCGGGGAAGGCTCCGGTACTACTGAAGCCGGTGCCGCGGCTGTGACGGAATCCTGTGGAACTTCGCTGTCGCGCAGCGGAGCGATTAGTTCGCTTTCGATGCCACTGCCGTTGCGAATGCCGAAAATGTCGACTCGCATCACGCCTTCCAGAAACTTCTGGTGAGCCGCGATGACGTCCGGCTTGTCTCGCAGCCACGCAATTCCTGTGTTTGCGGACGGAAACAGATGGTCGTGAATTTTCAGCAGACCATCGTCGTCAAACGGCTGCGCGCCAAAATCGGTGGACACTTCCGTCGGCATGTGACAGCCGTTGCAGTCGGTTTCAGCCACCTTCGGGTAGTAGAAACTGCGAGCACCATGTCCCGACACACCGCTCAATAGCCACGTGTCATAGTGATTCTGTCCTCGCAGAAATTCGCGATAGTGGTTCAGAGCGTACGGCAGATGCACCTTGTGACACGTGGAACAGAACTCCGCGGTCTTGTGCAGCGGCTTCAGAAACGTCTTCTTGTGAAACGACGGCTTGGCCTTCACCAGTTGATTATTGACCCACTGCAGAATCTGATTTTCACTGTGCGCGAACGGATAGTGCTGAGGTTCCTCGATCACAAAATCGGCGTTTCCGATGTTACTGTTGACGTGTGTGATTGCGTGGCAGACGGTGCAGGTGATTCCCGACTTCGCCGTGGGATGATTCAGCATGTCGAAGTTGGGATCGTCGAAGGCTCCGCTGAAAAACGGCACCGGATCGTGACAGCCGGCACACCATCGCGACGCCTGCACGCTTCCGTCTCGCTTGAGTGCGACTTCGCGAGTTTCGGACACAGCGGCCAGGTACGGCGGATTATTGAAGGAACTGAAACGATGCACGCTGTTTTCCCAGCCGGCGTGAGCATCCGCGTGACATTTCTGACAATAGGCGTTCATGTCCAGCGTCTTCGCGGGAACGAAGTTTCCGGACAATGTGATGGCCGAAGACGGTTCGAAGTACTTCCTTCCGGAAGCCGGACCAACGGCGTTCCAGTTGCGCGGGTCCTGAGACTGCAGCAGCACCATCACACCCGCTGCCGCTGCGGCAATGCCGGCAAACACAAGTCCGGACTTCCATTGCATCTTCGGTCCGACCAGACGGTGCAGCCAGTACAGCCACAGTCCGACAACGGGAGCTGCGACGTGCAGCCAGTAAACCGCCGACCGAGTCGCGGGATTCTTCAGGTCAAACAATCCCTCGATGCGCACCAGAGCAAAGCCGCTCAGCAACACGATCACACACATGGCAAACAGTGCGTAACCGATTCTCACTGTCCGGCGAACCTTGCGGTCCTTTGTGTTTCGCATGTGAATCAGACCGAACACCAGAAACGGCACTACGATCAGCAGCCCGACGACGATGTGCATCAGGAACATGCAGATGTAGAAGAAGTCCTGATACGTCTGGCCGGTTGACCATTCCAGGATCTTCACGCCACCCAGATAGGCGCTGTTGGCACCGATCAGAGCCAACAGGACGAGCATGATGTTGAACACAATTCGCAGCCGGGGTCCGATGGCTTTGCGAACGGCCTTTCGGGACTGGGCAGCATCCGCTGTCCCGCCCGCGCTGCCGGCAGCTGGAGGAATCGACGTCATGGAAACGGGCTTTCTCAACCGATGAATGCGGGATTGTCGTCTCAAATTCCAACGGACGACAGCAAACGGCCTGCAGCGATGGTTCGGCAGAAATCAGGCCGACGAATGGCACGGCGCAGTCTCTCGCGGCGTGCCGACGGCATTCAGCGGGAGACGGTCAGACGCAGCGCCTCAGGCGGCGGCTCCGGATCGGTGGGATAGCCCGCCAGTGGAGTTGCGGCGTCATAGCCAGCGCGGCGACGTTTGCCTTCTGCGGCTTCAAGATCCACTCCGGCGTTCGAAATCGCTTCGTGCGACGGCGACACGGGCGGGACGGCGGGAGTCACCGGTCGTTCGGATTCGTCAGATCGGCGGCATCGCGGCCCGTTGCAGGGCGGCTGAGTTCCCGAAGGCGACTGCGAGGCATCGACGATCCCTGGGCGTGCCATCCTGCCGCATCACGTCGTCGCTCGCCGGTGACCGCGGCTGAGCCGCCGACTGGATCGATGCCGGAGTCACCAAACTTCTCGTAAAGGCTGACCTTCGTGTGCACGTAGTCGCCGCATGAGGCATAGACCGCCGGTCCCGAGCAACATGCGATCGCCACGCCGATCCCGAGGATCAGACAGCTTCGCACGTCTGGAACTATGCGGTGGTACTTCATGGGAACCTGGAAAATCCGCTGCGCAGAACCTGGAGTTACTGCAAAGTGTACGCGGTCGCCGCGGATTTCCGCGAAACGATTTTTTCGAAATTGGTGCGTCTGTCCGACGGAGCTGCGTTCGGGAGGGCGAGGCTCCCGCCAAGCCGCGTGTGCCAGAGTACGTCCGTTGCGGCAGCGGCTCTGCAGGAGCCTCGCCCTCCCGATGGTGTCATCTGTGTGAATCTGTGAAATCTGTGGACGCCATTTGCGACCGCAAAGTCCGCAGGCGGCAGCACGTCCCATAACGCTTTCCGACGGCTGCGCCGCACAACTTCTTCGAAGATGTGGTACCCCGTGCGAACGCGAACAACGAAAGCGATGCGGAACCTTCGCGCAGCAAGGCATCACCTGGACACGGACTCGTGCGTTTGATTTCGGGCGCCCGTTTGTGTAATCCGTCGAAGTATCGACCGCTCACTGCGATTTTGGATTCACTGTTCGCTGGTTTCCCTATGTCTCACCCGACACTCGCCAGACAATTCACTTCCGACGACCAGCGTGCTCACTGGCACGATCGAGCGCTCTGGTTCGTGCGTGAGAAGCGCGACCGGATGGCGAACAGTGTGCCCGAATGGGAAGAGCTGCGGCAACTGGCGTCGGCGATCAAGCTGCACACGATGTCGCAACTTCCGACGTACCTGGAACAGTTCGAAGCCCGCGCGAAGGCTTTGGGTGTGCACGTCCACTGGGCCGTCGACGGCGAGGAACACAATCGTATCGTGCATGACATCCTGAAGCGGCACGGTGTGAAGAAGGTCGTCAAAAGCAAGTCGATGCTGACGGAGGAATGTCACCTGAATCCGTTTCTGGAGCAGCACGGAATGGAAGTTGTCGATACGGATCTGGGAGAACGCATCGTCCAGCTTCGCAACGAGGCTCCCAGCCATATCGTGCTGCCGGCGATTCACATTAAGAAGGAGGAAGTCGGTGAGTGCTTTCACGAGCATCTGGGAACGGAAGCCGGCGCGTCCGACCCCGCCTATCTGACGGAAGCCGCACGGCAGCATCTTCGCGAACGATTCTGTTCGGCGGACGCGGGCATCACCGGAGTCAACTTCGCCATCGCGGAAACCGGTGGATTTGTCGTCTGCACGAATGAAGGCAACGCGGACCTGGGCGTTTCGCTGCCGAAGCTGCACATTGCCTGCATGGGGATCGAAAAGCTGATCCCGCGAGCCAGCGATCTGGCCGTCTTTCTGCGGCTGCTGGCTCGTTCTGCCACCGGTCAGCCGATCACGACGTATTCGTCTCACTTTCACGGACCTCGCGAAGGCTGCGAACTGCATCTGGTTCTGGTGGACAACGGTCGCAGCGGCATCCTGCAGAACCCGGAGTTTCGCCGCAGCCTGAACTGCATCCGCTGCGGTGCCTGCATGAACACCTGCCCGGTGTATCGGCGAAGCGGAGGCCACAGCTATCAGTCCACGGTCCCGGGTCCGATCGGGTCGATCCTGGCCCCGATTCGGGAACCGGAAAAACACGCGTCGCTGCCGTTCGCCTGCAGCCTGTGCGGGTCCTGTACCGACGTCTGCCCGGTGAAGATTCCGCTGCACCATCAGTTGTTTGCGATGCGCGGATTTCTCGACGGAAAGCACCTGATCGGGACTTCGAAGAAGCTGTCCATGAAGCTGGCGTCGGCCGTGTTGTCGAGAACCTGGCTGTTTAACCTCGGCGGTCAATTCGCCCGCTTCGGCCTGCGCTGGCTGCCACGGTTCGCCGTCTATAACCCGCTAAACGCATGGGGCCGTAAACGCGATCTGCCGGACGCTCCGAAGAAGACCTTCCGGCAGCAGTACGCGGAACGGAAGAAAAAGAAATAGCCACGACCCTGTCGCCGAAGAATTCGCAGAAGTGCCGTCGATTTGGGAACAGGAGGCTGCGCACTGGCATGGCCGCAAACGTCGGATTGAATTAGGGTTCCGCCGGTCGGTGGTCGGGAAGTCCGCCGGTGTTAGGTTCGCAGTCTGAGTTCCCTCGATGACTAATCCGTATGAAAGTCCGGCGGTGATGGAACACCCGGTCGGCGGGAACGACGTTTCCCGGCTGATGGCGAACCCGGTGTTTCAGGGGATCCTGCTGACTCAGTTTCTGGGAGCGTTCAACGACAACTACTTCAAGCAGATGGTGCTGCTGAAGTGTACGGAGCTGGCAAAGGCGGGCAGCAGCGACATGCAGCCCTGGGCGACCGCAGCATTCGCACTGCCGTTTGTGTTGCTGTCGGGGCTGGGCGGCTATCTTTCCGACCGGTACTCACGCCGGACCGTCATCGTGCTGTGCAAGGTCGCGGAAATCGTCATCGTGGGCCTGGCGCTGCTGGTGCTGTTGATTCTGCCCGCGACGAATGGTCTGCAACTGACGATGCTGATCTTCGTGCTGGCCCTGCTGGGGGCTCAAAGCGCGATTTTCGGGCCGTCCAAGTACGGAATTCTGCCGGAACTGTTCAGTCACCGACAACTGCTGCCCGTCAACGGTTCGATTCAGATGACCACGTTTCTGGCGATCATTTTCGGAACAGCGGCCGCAGGAATTGCGCTGGACGAACTGGAAGATTCGCTATGGATGTGCAGCGTGATTGCTCTGGCGATCGCGTTGACCGGAACTCTGACGTCGCTGCTGATCCACCGGACTCCCGCGTCGCACCCGAATTTGCCGCTGCGGCCGGAGAATGCGTTTCTGCCGCGTGAGACCATCGCGCTGCTGAAGCGTTCTCCGAAGCTGTTTCAGTCGCTGCTGGTGGCGACGGTGTTCTGGTTTATCGGCGGCGCTGCTCAACCGGCCGTCAACAACCTCGGCGAACACGTGTTCGGCATGAACAAGACTCGCACGAGCCTGATGACGGCGTCGATCGGAGTCGGAATCGCCGCCGGATGCGCGATCGCGGGATTCTTCAGCACCGGCAAGTCCGAAGGCGGCAAGTGGGTTCAGCGCGGCGGGTGGATGACGGTGTGTTCGCTGCTGCTGATCGCGTTTCTCAGCAGCCCGGTCGCGGCTCGCCCTGATGTGCTGCCGGGAGAATCCGGTATTTGGAACAGCATCATTCACGCGGGAACCTTCGAATGGACAGTGCGCGGAAGCATGTTGCTGCTGGGTCTGTCGGCGGGAGTGTTCGTGGTTCCGATTCAGACCTACATCCAGGAAGCTCCGCCTGCCGACCAAAAGGGCCGCGTGATTGGTGCTCAGAACTTTCTGAACTGGGTGGGGATCCTGCTGTCGGCTGCGTTTCTGGTGGTGATGGGCGTCGTGACGAATCTGGTTGCCGGTGACGGATCCGCACAGGCACACAGCTACGCGGTGTTTGTCGTGCTGGCTGCGGTGATGCTGCCGATTGCGATTTGGTATCGGCTGCAGCCGGCGCACTCCGATGACGCATCATCGACGAAAATATGACGCGCACAATTCGTCAAACGCCGCCGCCGGCTGCGTGAAAATTGGTTGTGGCAATTGTCGACGATCGACCATCGATACGCGGTGTGCATAAACCGGTTGACTCATCCTTCCCAGGGCTGGGACATGCCGTTTTGGGCACTTCCTGCGTGTGAGAAAAGAATCTCCGGCGTTCCATCCCGCTTGTCAGTGTCCAGGGGCCGGGGCAGAATCCCGAAGCCCGCCGGTTCTCATACCGCTGCATTGGTCGCTGAACGCGTTGCTGTCTTTTAAGCCGCTTCGTTATGCTGCGACACCTCTGACGCTGTCTCATTTTTCGCTTCACTGCGATCGCTGTGACGTCGCTTGTGGTATTCGAATCCGCTCCGGGATCTTGTCTTGTCTCGTCATCAGCGGACGGTGAGAACTCACCCCATGAGCGACCAGAATCCTTCAACTGAAGACATTCTTTCGAAGATTCGGGGAGGCGCTGCAAAGCCCTCAAGTCCGACTCCCGAGCAGCCGGCCGACGATTCCGGCCCCAGCGCAGCGGCGGCCGAAGAAAAGCCGGCCGCGGCGAAACCGGCTGCATCAAAGCCAGCGGCGGCTCCGTCGGGGACCGCTGACATTCTTGCGTCGCTGCGTGCCGGAAAAGCCGCGGCAGATGCACCGGCTGGCGGAAAGTCCGCGGCTCCAAAATCAACCAGTGATGTCCTGGCCTCTGTGAAATCAGATGGCGGTGGAGCGAAATCAGGCGGTGGTGCGACAAAGCCGGCGGCTCCCGGCGGTACAGCCGATATTCTGGCGTCGCTGCGGTCCGGCAAGGGCGGTGCAGCCGCATCAGCGAAACCAGCGGCAGGCAAGGCCGCTGCCGGTAAGGCTGCCGGAAAGACGGCAGCTGCGAAGGCGGACGTTTCTGCGGCCAGCGGTATGTCGGCGGCGGAGATGATCCGTGCGGCTCGTGAAGGTGGCGCGGCTGCCGGTGCAAAGGCGAAGGCTCCCGGCAAGGTGGCGCTTCCCGGGAAGCCGCTGGCAAAAGCATCGCCCTCACCGTTCCAGGCGCCTCAGGCGTCGGAGCCAAAGGAGACGCGACGGTCCATGCTGTCGTGGCTGGTCGGTGTTGTGTCGAGTCCCATTGTTGTGGCGTGGACAGCCATGGCGGCCGCTGGAGCGGCGTCCGCGCTGGCGACGGCTCGATTCATGATGCCGAATGTGCTGGTGGAGCCACCCACAAAATTCAAGATCGGCCCTCCAACGGATTACGACGCGGGAACTGTGTCTACCAAATGGAAGGCTCAGTTCGGTGTGTGGATCGTCAACGCCGAGGTTGACGGAAAGCAGATCATTTACGCATTGTCGACCGTCTGTACGCATCTGGGTTGTACGCCGAACTGGCTGGATGGTGAGCAGAAGTTTAAGTGTCCCTGCCATGGCTCCGGGTTCTACAAAAACGGAGTGAACTTTGAAGGACCGGCCCCGCGACCGCTGGAGCGAATGGGGATTCGCCTGGCTGATGACGGGATGCTGGAAGTTGACAAGAGTGTGAAGTTTCAGCAGGAACTGGGGCAGTGGTCGAATCCTGCGTCGTTCGTGCCCGTGGCATAGAACGTCGCTGGTCTGGAGCTGTCACAGATGTTGATCGGGGTTCTGTGTCGGTGACGGGACCGGGGAAATGAGATCTGTCTTTTGATGATCGTGGTGTTACTCCCGAATTGATCCGTGCTAAGGAAGCTTGTTCGTGTCCCCAGGCGACTACATTCGTAATTCACAAATCTGGCGAAGCATCTTCCGCCACCCGGCTCCGACCGATCGTCGTAACCGCGTTGTGGTGATGCTGACGAACTTCTTTCTGCACCTGCATCCGGTGTCCATCAAGCAGCAGGGGATTGCCCTGAGCTACACGTGGTGCATGGGCGGCATCACCTTCTTTCTGTTTCTTGTGGAAACGATCACCGGCGTGCTGCTGATGTTCTATTACCGCCCGACACTTGAGTGGGCGTTCTATGACATCCAGGCACTGCGAGACGTGCAGACTCTGGGCATCATGCGGGAAATTCACCGCTGGGGAGCCCACGCGATGGTGATTACCGTCTGGCTGCACATGTACCGCGTGTTTCTGACCGGCAGCTATAAGCCTCCGCGGGAATTCAACTGGGTCATCGGCGTTTTGCTGCTGGTGCTGACACTTCTGCTGTCGTTTACCGGCTACCTGCTGCCGTGGGACCAGTTGGCGATCTGGGCCATCACGGTCGGTTCCAATATGGCTCGCGCCACGCCGTTTCTGGGAAGCGAAGGGCCGGGTTTTCAAATCCTGAATATGGGTGGCTATGACCTGATTACCACCGCCAGCGACGCGAAGTTTCTGTTGCTGGGCGGTCGTTTCGTGGGCGAAGCCACTTTGAACCGGTTTTACATTCTGCACTGTGTGGCGATTCCGCTTGTCGTTTCCGGCCTGATCGCCGTGCATTTCTGGCGAGTTCGCAAGGACGGCGGCATCAGTCAGCCGCTGTAGTGTTCATCAGGCCTCGGAATCGGGTGGCCGGGGCCGGACTGAGCGGTTTGGTGAGATTCCGCGGAGTTCGCCAGTGCCACTCTCTGGCCGCGGCCACCCCTGGACTGTAACTGTAATACGGCATCCCATCGGTCTCACAGAAATATGGATCCACATCCCGACCTGACATCCAGCGTGCTGACCGGTCTTGGCTGGTACTACCTGGTTCTGTTCCTGATGAACCTGCTGTGGACAGTTCGCAGCTTCCGGGTTGACGGAGAGTTCAGCCGAAATGTTCCGGTATTGGCCGGAGTTCCGGTGGCGGCCGTGTGGGCTGCCCTGTCGGCGGTATTGCTGCTGGTGTCCGCCGCTCATTTCACCGGGACCGCTCGACCGGAATCGTTCATGATCCGGCTGCCGGAATGGTTCAAGAACCCCATCGATGAGTACTTCGCGAACCCCGTGATTTACTTCGCCCTTTCCATGGTGGTGTTTGCGGCGATGGTCCTGCTGCGTGAGTTCTGGACCAAACCCAGCGTGGCCTGGCTGATGCTGAACGCGGCTGTGATTTTCATGGGCCTCAGCATGAGCGACTATGACTTTCGTCAGATTGTCGGTAAGCCAGACAATGTTCCGATTGTCGCGATGCTGTTCATTGTCGCCTATCTGACCTGGATCTATTTCCGTCGGGCAATCGACAATGACAATCGTGTTGCCTCCGGCCGGCCTCTGTACGAATCAGAAAACAACGACAAAGTGCTGGTGTGGCCGGATCTGGTTTACACCGAACTGATTTGTATGGTCGTGCTGACGGCTGTCCTGATCTTCTGGGGCATTGCTCTTCAGGCTCCGCTGGAAGAACCTGCGTCCTCCGTGAAGACTCCCAACCCGTCGAAGGCTCCGTGGTATTTCCTGGGACTGCAGGAAATGCTGGTGTACTTCGACCCGTGGCTGGCCGGTGTTGTGCTGCCGACGATCATTCTTGGCGGACTGATGGCCATTCCCTACATCGACTTCAACAAAGCCGGAAACGGCTACTACTGTTTCCGGGAACGGGCATTTGCGATCTGCACATTCATGTTCGGCTTCTTCCCGCTGTGGATTGCTCTGATCGTGCTGGGAACGTTTCTGCGTGGACCGAACTGGAACTTCTTCGGTATCTATGAGCTGTGGGACGTTCATAAAGTGGAAGCAGCCACCAATGTGAACCTGTCGGAGTTCTTCTGGCGATGGCCGGTCGTCAATCAGATTTACGGAGGCGTGCCGAAAGGCAGTTCACTGCTGACGATTCTGATCCGGGAATCTCCGGGAATCATCCTGATCATTGCCTACTTCGCCGTGCTGCCTCCGATTTTGGGGATGACCATTCTGCGGCGATTCTTTGTTCGCATGGGTGTGATCCGATTCCTGGTGTTTTCGAACCTGGTCCTGTGGATGGCCGTGCTGCCCATCAAGATGGTGCTGCGGTGGATGTTCTCGCTGAAATACATCGTGGGGATTCCCGAGTACTTTCTGAATATCTGATGCGTCCCGCGCTGGCTGGACGCCGCTGAGTCATGTTTTGAGTTATACGGCTGGAGCCTGAACTGAAATGCCGGCAAACGACAGTTTCTTTCGAAGCCAGAACAAGCTGCATGTCGTGTTTGCGATTAGCTGCGTTGCCATGCTGGTTTCCGTCGTCTGGATGATGGCGGCTGACCAGGCGGATGAATGGCGGGGTTACCAGCGCACAAACTTCCGGCTGGATGTGGCGGTCAAGGAACAAGCCCTGAAGGATATCCAGAATCAGAAGTTTGAAGACGAAAAGTCACGGCTGGAAACGCGTCGCAACGAACTGAATACGGCTCTGAAGGAATATTCCGATCTGCAGGCCGAATTTCAGGCCAGTACTGATCTGGTTCGAAGAAAGATCGAACGGCTGGAATTCGAGTTGAAGTCGCAAAACGCGGATCGCGATGAAGCGCGAGCCAACTATGACCTGGCGATTCGCGACCAACTTCCTGAATCCGATGCGTCCGTTCTGCTGCACGTATTCGACGAGAAGCAGGGAACTGCCGATCAGATTCAACTGGATCTCGATGACGCGAAGGCTGAACTTGACGCGATCGGCAAGCCCACCCCGCAGGACGACAACGAACGTCGCAGCCGGTTGCAGGAGTACGCAAAGCTGACGAAGGAGCAGACTGACGTTCAGGCAGCCCTGGATCGCCTGGAAGCTGACAAGAAGCTGGTTGAGGCTTCATTGCAGAACCTGAACCCGGACTCACTGTTTTCAAAGATCAAACGGCAGGTCATGCAATGGCCGATCATCGACGGATTCAATTCGCCGACGAAGGTGCAGCAGGACTGGTTGCCCAACCTTTCACAGACGCTGGGGATGACATCCATTGCACGGTTCGATCGCTGCCGCACCTGTCACCTGAACATCGACAAGACGGGACCGGGAAATGTCGCCGCGTTTCCTTCGGGGCATCCGAAAACGGATGACGTGCATGATTGGGTCACCACCAATGTGTTTCCTGAGCCGTTTGCCACGCACCCGAAGCACAGCCTGTATGCGACGGCCGCCAGTCCGCATTCCGTGGCGAAATTCGGCTGCACAATCTGCCACGACGGTCAGGGTTCGGGAACCAGTTTCGGCAACGCGGAGCACACTCCCAACGATCCACACATCGCCGAAGAATGGGAGCACGATTACCACTGGCACGCGAATCACTTCTGGGAATATCCGATGCAGCCGGATCGGTTCATCGAATCGACCTGCATCAAGTGCCACCACGACGTGACGGAACTGGGAATTCACCCGAAATTCGGAGCCTCAGCGCCGAAGGTCTATCGCGGTTACCAGTTGATCCGCAAATACGGATGCTTCGGCTGTCATGAAATCCACGGGTTCGATGCGGGCAAAGCCATTGGTCCGGACATGCGTCTGGAACCGCAAACCGACGATGAACGTGACCGAATTGCCGATGACCCGACTCAGAACGCCGGCAAGTTCCGCAAAGTGGGGCCAAGTCTGCGACACCTGGCGTCCAAGACGTCGTCCGATTTTGTCTCCTACTGGACGGAAATTCCTGGACGGTATCGCCCGACCACGAAGATGCCGCAGTTCTTCAATCTGAGCAATCAGGAGGATGAGACGGCACAGCGTTACGAAGCCGTGGAACTGGCGGGCCTGGCTCAGTTTCTGATCGGCAATTCTGAAGAGCTGGACCTGTTGAGTCCCGCTGCGGATTACAAGCCGGATGCGGAACGCGGCAGGGCGTTGTTCACCGAACGAGGCTGTCTGGCATGCCACCAACACAGTGCGGTTCCGGGAGTGACGGCTGACTTCGGGCCGAACATCAGTGACATCCACCGGAAAGTAAACCGGAACGCCGACGATCCGTCGTTCAGCGACTGGCTGTACACCTGGGTCAGGGATCCGGTACGCCACCATCCCCGCACACGGATGCCGAATTTGTACCTGAATGTATACACCGACGCCGACGGCAACTCGGTTGATCCGGCTGCCGACATCGTGGCCTTTCTGCTCAGTGCCGGCAGTCAGGAATCATTCCCGACGGAACAATACAGTGACGAATCGCTGGATGAACTGGTCACTCTGTTTCTGAAGAAGTCCCGCTTCAGCGACGAAGCCGCCAGGGAAATTGTTCGCACCGGCGCGTTTCCTCAGCCGGCCAAAGATGTCGCCGGTGACGAGAAAGTTCTGGCAACGGAAGATGGTTCGTCGATCACCGATCCGCAACTCTGGAAGCAGAAGAAGCTGGAGTACATCGGTCGTCGCACCGTGACCCGCTATGGCTGCTATGGTTGCCACGACATCCCTGGCTTCGAAACGGCTCGTCCGATCGGTGTGGCTCTGCAGGACTGGGGTCGCAAGGATACCAGCAGGCTGGGGCTGGAACACATCGAAGAGTTCCTGCACCACCACGGCGAGCCCGATGGAAGCTCCACCGCGGAACGAATCAAGAACGCGATGGCCATGGCCGAAGACGGGACTCGCAAGCCCGGTGATCCCGAATACGACAGCGAACTGACGGCCGCCTTTTTCTATGAAAGTCTGCTGCATCACGGTCGCCCCGGATTCCTCTGGCAAAAGCTGCGGGATCCGCGGTCCTATGACTACATGAAGACGGAAACCAAGGGCTACGACGAACGTCTGCGAATGCCCAGGTTTCCCCTGCAGCAGGACGAAATCGAATCCATCGCCACGTTTGTGCTGGGACTGGTGGCGGAACCGCCGGCGACCGCTTATGTGTATCACCCGACTGAGCGCGAAAAGGCCCGCATCGACGGTGAGTTTCTGCTGGCGAAGTACAACTGCACGGGTTGTCACATGGTCGAACTTCCCAAAGTGACGTACGGCGTCAACGTGGAAGACGACGTGTTTGCCACGGAACTGACTCCGCAGGATCACGAAAAAGCCGTGGACCTGCTGTTGCAGTTCCGGAAGCCGACTCAAGCGCTGACCGGTCAGTCCCGCGTGTTCAAGATCGACGGCGAAGACGTCAGCCTGCCGCTGGCGTCGTTCCACGGCCTGAAGATGGTTCCCGCGGATCCCGACGAAGAAGATCCGGAGTTTCGTGAAACAGGCTTTGATACCTGGGAAACTCTCGACTTTGGAACCGGCGATGACGCCAAGCGCATTCTCCCCAGTTCGCGCATCACGATTTCTGATTCAAAACTGGCGTCCTATGTCGAAGGACGCGGCGGTGATTTTGCGGAGTGGCTGGTTGAAGAACTGACCGAGACTCGCACGGGAGGCAATCGCAATCTGGCATGGCAGTCCAGTCCGCCGCCGCTGTATCAGGAAGGTCTGAAAGTTCAGACTCCGTGGCTGTACCAGTGGCTGCAGGAACCCGACCAGTTGCGGTACACGACCGTGCTGCGGATGCCGCGGTTCAACCTCAGTTCGGAGGACGCTCAAACCCTGGCGAACTACTTCGCAGCCGTCGACGGAGCCACGTTCCCGTATCAGGAACAGGAAACCACAGACGCGGATTATCTGGCATCGCGGGAACACGCACTTCAGCACGAAGGCCTGCTGAAGCCGGACCAGGATTATCTGCAGGAAAGCTGGCTGGCGCTGAATGGTCCGCTGTGCATCAAGTGCCATTCCGTCGGAGGACGGAAGTTCAAGGTTTCGAATCCGAAGGAAGACATTCAGGGGCCGAACCTGATTCGCGTGCATCAAAGGCTGCGGTCGGACTGGGTGAAGCTGTGGCTCTATAAGCCCACCTGGATTACTCCGTACACTTCGATGCCGGTCAACTATCCGCACAACAACCGCACTCAGTTTCCTGACCTGTTTACCGGCGACCCGGATGCTCAGATTATCGCCACACGCGATGCGTTGATGAACTACGGCAGAATGCTGGAAAACATTGGTCCGGTGGTCTACGCGCCTCCGGGAGCCGAGCCGCCTGCGGACGCGGCGGGTGCAGCGGAGTCCGCGGACGAGGCAACATCAGAAGAGACAAAGGAACCGGCGGCTGGTGCCGGCGGATAACCGCAATCCGCTCATCAACAGAATGTGCGGTTGAAATGTGAAGCGAGCGGTGTCGCCCGCAGGAATGACAGTGATCCAGGAATCGGCGATGAACTCAAGACAACAATGGATTCTGCTGGCTGTGACGGCGCTGGTGTGCGCCGGCGGCTGTGGTCTGGAACCCGGCGGTGGAGCGGTCGTTGTCCCGTCGGTCACTGTGCTGCCCGCTGAACTGGCCGGAGGTGCGACCGCCGATGTCACAGAGACTTCCGCATCGTCCAGTGGATCGTCGTCCTCGGGAGGCCCCGGGACCTTTGCGGGTCGCGTCGTTCTGCAAAGCGCCGCCCCGCAGCTTGCACCGCTGTTTGCCGCAGGCGCAGACATCAAGGACAAGGAAGTGTGCGCTGCCGCGCCCGTACCTAACGAAAAACTCATTGTCGCCGCGGACGGGAAGGGTGTTGCCAATGTATTCATTTATCTGCAGAAAGCACCGTCCGGCAGTCCGCCACTCGTCGTGCCCGATGAACCCCTGATCTTCGACCAGAAGAATTGCCGGTTCCTGCCGCACTGTCTAATCATTCCCACCGGGCAGACGGTCAAAGTGCTCAGTGACGATCCGATCGCACACAATACTCATTCGTATCCGGCCAAGAACCAGGCCGTAAATTCCGGAGTTTCTCCGCACGACCGCGAGGGCAAACTTGAGATTGTGTACCGGCGGGCGGAAGCGGTCCCGTTTCAAGTCAAGTGTGACTTTCATACGTGGATGCTGGCCTATCATCTTCCTCTGGATCATTCGTTTGCGGCGCTAACTGATGAAAACGGGAACTTTGAAATTCCGAACCTTCCGGCCGGGACACATGATTTCACAGTCTGGCACGAAGCCGCGAAGGGAAATTTCATCGAACGCAAGCTCAAAGTGACCGTGAACGCCGGCGAAACCACTCAGGTCGAAATTCCGTACACTGCCGACAAGCTGGATCTCTGATGCGGGCCGCCGATTTTCGTTCTGAATTCGATTCTTCAAGCCGACTGAGGCATTCCATGTTGGTGCGTATCAACACGCTGTTTACCGCGACACTGCTGACACTGCCGGCATTGATGACGGTCGGATGTTCGGAAGCAGATCTGGAGTCCAGGTTTGTCTACAGCGCGAGCACGGAAGCCCTGATGCGCGAAGCACAGGACGGCATCGGTGATCAGCCGGGCGTGAAAAAGATTGTCGATCAGCACTTCGGTGATCCGCAGCATCTGAATGCATGGAGCAAGCTTCCGCTGAATATCGGCGGGACATTCGGCCGGATCAAGACCGCTCCCGACGCATCATCGGCCGTCAAGTCGCTGATCGTTGAGTTCGATGAACCGCTGGCGGCCTTCAGTGATGAAGCACACACGCTGCAGTTCATTACCGGAAAGGCGGCTGCGGCGACAGCAACGGTCGATCAATGGGATCCGGAAACGAACACAGCGCGGCTGTCGGCGGCACTGGATGCGGATGCTCCCGCTGAAGGTGACCAGCTTGTCATCGACGGCGGTGAATTACTGCAGCAGGGTCGAGGGCTGTACATGCGGCACTGCTCTCACTGTCACGGCACCAGTGGCGACGGTGACGGCCCGACGGCGCGATATCTGTGGCCCCGCCCGCGTGACTACCGTCACGGAGTCTTCAAGTTCACCTCAACGGATAAAGATTCCAAGGTGGCACGTGATGACCTGCGACGTGTTCTGGCGAACGGCATTCCCGGAACCTATATGCCGTCGTTTGTGCCGATGTTGCACGACGAAGAACTGGATTCTGTGGTTGAGTACATTCGCTTTCTGTCAATGCGAGGCGAATTTGAACGCCGGCTGGCGGCGGAGTTTGCCACCGACTACAGCCAGAAGGCCGTGCAGTTCCGCGTTGAAAATGGCGAAAAACGCGGCGAAATTGTGAAATCTCTGGAGTCGTTTCTGAAGGATGACCTGCCGGATTCGCTGGAGTTTGTTTCCAATGATCTTGCCGAACAGTGGGCGAACGCGGATGGCGAAGAAGCATTGCTGGTTCCGGGGGTTTCGCGGGTTGAAGACACGCTGGAATCCCGCCGCATCGGCCGCAATCTGTATCTGAGCAAGGAAATCAACTGCCTGAACTGTCACGGAATGTACGGTCGCGGCGATGGTCCGCAGACCACCGACTTCGAAGTCGATCCGAAGACGAATGAAACAAAGCCGGAAGCCGGACTGCACGACGTCTGGGGGAATCTCAACCAGCCGCGCGACCTGACTCAGGGTGTTTACCGCGGAGGACGCCGACCGATTGATCTGTTCCGGCGCATTCAGGCGGGGATCAAGGGCACCGCGATGCCTTCATTCAGTACGAACCTGACACACGAACAAACCTGGCACATTGTCAACTATGTGCTCAGCATTCCCTTCGAACCGGAACCCGGAAACCTCGAAGTACCCGCGACGACCGAAGAATCTGCGGCGTCCCTGTAACTGCCGGAGTCAGCGTCCCGTCCACCGGGTGATTCGGAGAATTCATTGTGAAAAAGTTTTGGGCACTGTTCTTCCTCTTCTGGCCGATTGTGGCACTCTGGGTGTCGTGGACCGCGCCGTCGCGAAACTGGTGGTTTCCCACTTATGGACCGTCCGGTGACGGTCAGGCGATGAGTCCTCTTGGTGAGCGAATCGACGGGCTGTTTTATCTGATCCTGGGAATTGTGACGCTGGTGTTCATCGGTACTCAGGCCGGTCTGGGGTACGTGCTTTGGAAGGGAGCCACAAAGGAGTCCGGAAAGAAGGCTTACTTTTCGCACGGCAGCCACAGCCTGGAACTGATCTGGACAATTGTTCCGGCGTTTGTGCTGGTCTTTATCGCGCTGTATCAGATGGACGTCTGGGCGGAGTTCCGAGTGCAGTCGTTCTACCCGGAAGAAACGCAGAAGGACGGCCCGATCGTGGAGATCACCGCTCGCCAGTTCGAATGGCGCATGCGTTACCCGGCGCCAGGTAAGCCGCTGATGAACGATCCTCAGCCCGACGACCTGTATGCGGTAAACGAAGTCCATGTTCCCACCGGTCGGCCGGTCAAGTTCAATCTGCGAAGCGGTGACGTGCAGCACGCGTTTTTCGCGCCGCAACTGCGAGTCAAGCAGGACGCGGTGCCTGGGCTGATTATTCCCGTGTGGTTTGAGATTCCCGAAGCCGGTGATTACGAGCTGCTTTGTGCGGAACTTTGCGGGTGGGGCCATTACAAGATGCGGGCGATTATTGTCGCGGAGCCGGAAGAAGAGTATCAGGCATACCTGAAGGAACTTGAAGAGGCACAGAACTTCGACGGTGTTGTAGCCGAATCAGGCGACGACGAATAAACAGATTTCGCGCGGCGGCCGCAGCCGCCGCGCGGTGAATTCCCCCGGGTTTCAATTTGGAAGGCAGTTTCGATGGCCACGGTCAGTCCGGCAATCGAATCTCATGCAGACGACCATGCTCACGGGCACGGTCATCACGACATCGGTTTCGTCAGCAAATACATTTTCTCCACCGACCATAAGGTGATCGGCATTCAGTTTCTGATCACCACGCTGGTGATGCTGATGGTCGGCGGAGCACTCGCGCTGGCGGTTCGCTGGCAACTGGCCTATCCGTGGCAGCACATGCCGATTGTCGGCAAGCTGTTTGGAGCCTTTGCGGGCGAAGGCGGCCAGATTTCGCCGGAGTTCTATACGATGCTGTTCACTATGCACGCATCGGTGATGATCTGTCTGGTCATCATTCCGGTTCTGGCCGGTGCCTTCGGAAACTTCCTGATTCCGCTGCAGATCGGCGCGGATGACATGGCGTTTCCGCTGCTGAACATGCTCAGCTACTGGTTCATGTGGCCGGCCATCCTGTGCTTCTTTGCCAGCTTTATCGCGGGAGGAGCGACTGCCGGACCAGCCGGCGGCTGGACATCGTATCCGCTGCTAAGCGCTCTCCAGCAGGCAGCGCCAGGGTCCGGATTTGCGCAAACGTTGTGGCTGATCGGCCTGACGCTGATCGGGGTTTCGTCGATGATGGGGTCCGTCAACTACATGACGACGATCATCAACATGCGTGCTCCCGGAATGACATTGTTCCGCATGCCGCTGACGATCTGGAGCATGTTCATCACCGCCATTCTGCAGGCGTTCGCGCTGCCCGTGCTGACGGCGGCCGGTTTCATGCTGGTGACGGACCGGATTCTGGGCACCTGCTTCTTCATTCCGGCGGGCATCATTGTCAACAACGCGGCTCCGACGGTCGGCGGCGGTCAGCCATTGCTGTGGCAACACCTGTTCTGGTTCTATTCTCATCCGGCGGTCTACATCATGCTGCTGCCGGCGATGGGAATGGTTTCCGACATGCTGGCCTGCATGTGCCGTAAGCCGATTTTTGGTTACAAGCCGATGGTCTATTCGATGGCCGCCATCGCCGGGCTGGGGTTTATCGTGTGGGGCCACCACATGTTTACCAGCGGCATGAATCCGGCCCTCGGTATGACATTCATGACTTCCACCATGATGATCGCTCTGCCGTCGGCGATTAAGACGTTCAATTGGATCGGAACCATCTGGGACGGCAACCTGCGTTTCAACGGTGTGATGTTGAACTGTGCGGGCTTTGTGTCCATGTTTATTGTGGGGGGGCTGAGCGGAATTTTTATGGCGGCTGTTCCGGTCGACATCTATTTTCACGATACGTATTTCATCGTGGCTCACTTCCATTACGTACTGTTCGGAGCGACGCTGTTTGGCGTCTTCGCCGCAATCCAGTTCTGGTTCCCGAAGATGTTTGGCCGCATGATGGATGACCGGATCGCCCGGCTGCACTTCTTCCTGACATTCGCAAGTTTCAACGGCACGTTCTTCCCCATGCATCTGCTGGGAATTGCCGGAATGCCCCGCCGCTACGCGGACCCGTACCTGCATCCCTATCTGAGCCACCTTCTGGATATGAACAGATTCATGACGATCTGTGCGATCGTTATGGGATTCTCGCAGTTTCTGTTGCTGGGCAATTTCGTCTACAGCATCTTCATGGGTAAGAAATGCGGTCGAAATCCGTGGAACGCCAACGGCCTGGAATGGACGGCGCCGTCGCCTCCCGGCCATGGAAACTTCGATGTCGCACCGGTCTGCTATCGCGGACCGTATGAGTATTCGTCTCCGGAAGCCGCGGCGCACGAACAGGACTTCATTCTGCAGACGGAGCCGCCGCTGGAGCATTTCGCGGGCGGCGCGGTCGCGCACTCCTGAAGTTGTTTCAGGTGTTTTTTCTTGCAGTTGATCAGAATTCAAGAGCGTGTCAGCACAGCACCACAATTCCATCGACCTTCGCGTACATCGCTTTGCTGTGATGACGTCCTGTGTCGCGCTGCTGCCGATCACCGTCGGAGCACTCGTGACGACGCTGAAGGCCGGAATGGCGTTCGCTGACTGGCCGACGTCGGACGGGCAGAACATGCTGCTGTATCCGTGGCTGAATGATATGCGAAATACAGACAAGTTTGTCGAACACGGACATCGGCTGGCCGGAGTGTTGATCGGTATCGTCAGTATTGCCCTGGTGGTTGTTGCCTTCGCTTTCGAACGCCGAACGTGGGTGAGAACGATGGCCTGTGCCATTCTGGTTGCGGTGATCGCTCAGGGACTGCTTGGCGGAATGCGCGTCATCGCCAACGAGCAGGTTCTGGCGATGACTCACAGTATCACCGGCGGGTTGTTCTTTACGCTGACGTTTTTGTTCGCGGGGTTGACGAAACCACGCTCGTCGACACGTATCGAATCCGGCACAGACAGCACCGGCACGAACGAAACGGTGACGATGTCGTCCACGGCCATTGGCCTGGCACTGATCCTGCCGTTGGCCGTGCTGGGGCAGTATGTGCTGGGCGGTATGTTTCGCCATCTCGGCCGAATGCTGCATGAACATGTGGCCGGAGCAATCGGCGTGACGCTGGTGGCGGTAACGGTCGCGGCGGTGACGTATCGCAGCGGTCTGCCGTCATTGCAGCGATCGGCGAAGCTGATTGTCGCGGCTCTGGCGGTTCAGGTCGCGCTGGGGCTGGGAGCGTGGGTGACGAAGCTGGGATTCGCCCAATTCGGCTGGGTGGCGAGCGTCAATTCACCGGCCCAGAATGTTGTCTGCACGCTACACGCTGTCGGCGGAATGTTGCTGCTGGCAACGTCAACGGGACTCGCTGTGGAGTCGTGTCGCCTGCTGGCATCCGGGCACATCACACTGCTGCCGGCAGGGTTTAACGGCGAATTGACACAGAAGCGGCAGGGGGGGGTTGCATGAGCATCGCAACGGCGACTCCATCAGCGTCGGTGGCACGCGCCGCGACCGACACATCGACTGTCGTTTCTCTGGATTCCGGTTTTGTTCGGCGGGTGGCCGACTTCGCCGAGTTGTGCCGTCCTCGAATTGCCGTCATGACGATGGTGGCGGTCGCTGTGGGATTCATTGTCGCGTCCCCGATTTCCGTTCAGTGGCTGACATTGTTTTGGTCAATGACTGGAATTGTCCTGCTGGTGGCAGCATCCAGCATTCTGAATCAGGTAATTGAACGTCGGACGGATGCCCGCATGATCCGAACTGCCGATCGTCCGGTGGCGGCTGGTCGCGTGACAGTTGCGGAAGGCACAATTGCCGCGTTCGCCTGTATTGTCGCGGGCTTCCTGTTGCTGGTTCAGTTTTCAACGATTTCCGCGACCTGGGCCACCGTGGCAACCCTGCTGGTTTATGTGGCCGGGTACACGCTGCTGAAATTCCGCACGTCGCTCTGCACAACGATTGGTGCGATTCCGGGAGCCATGCCGCCGGTGCTCGGCTGGCTGGCGGCCGGCGGGGAGTTCGGCGTGGAAGCGCTGTCGCTGTTCGCCATCTTCTTTGTCTGGCAGTTTCCGCACTTTCTGGCGATCGGATGGATTCACCGCCACGACTATGCTCGCGCGCGGCTTCGAATGCTGCCGTCATTCACTGACGGCGGGCTGCTGACGGGCATGCTGGCGGTTGTCTACGCGGCCGCATTTGTTCCCGTCAGCATGATGCCCGGATATGTGGGACTCGCCGGTTCCGCGTACGTCGGAACCGCATTGGTGCTGTCGATCGTGTATCTGGTGTTTTCCATACGATTCCTGGCCGTCCGCAGCGTTGAGCGGGCTCGGCGGCTGATGATGGTATCGCTGTTTGTATTACCGATATTGCTGATTGTCCTTGTCGGAGAATTCGTGTTCCTGACCAGTATCCGGTGAGCCTTCCGATCAGCGCCGGGTCGCTGGCCGTTCTGCTCCCGTGCCGGAGTTACCTACTCAGGCAATTCACTTTTCTCTGACGCATATTGGCCCCTGACAAGAACTCATGTCACATTCTCAACAACCCTCCGCCGTCAAGATGGGAATTCCCATTCCGAACTCCAAGCTCGGAATGTGGCTGTTTCTCGGTACGGAAATCATGTTCTTTACGGCGTTTATCGGGTCATACATCGTGCTGCGGCTGGGGTCCAAGGGCTGGCCCACCGATCCGGAAGATACGCATATCAAGGTTTTCTGGGGCGGACTCAATACCTTCGTCCTGATTGTTTCCAGCTATTGCGTCGTGCTTGCGCATGAGGCGATGTCCAAACGGAAGTTTCCGGAAGCTCGCAAGTGGCTGTCCGTGACGATGCTGCTGGCCTTTGTGTTTCTGGGGATCAAAGCATTCGAATACTATGGCAAGATCTCCCACGACATCCTTCCGGGGCACATCCCGGAAACGCCCGCACAGGCACTGACCAAGGCAGATCGTGAGCTGGAGCAGGTTGTGCGAACTCGCTTTGCCCGGTACACCGACGCGAAGGTGCTGGACGTTCCGCAGCCGGATGACATCAAGACTGTCTCCGCACAACTGGATATCTTTGCGACCTCCGGTGCAGCGGGCAAAGACGCAGACAGTTCCGCTGTGGAGTCACTGAAGGAAACGGCGAAGTCCGATCTGGAACTTTACAGTCGGTGGAAGAATCTGCACGAACATCTCGTCGCGGAGGTGTCGATGCATGACGTTGCGGTCGCCGACAGCGCCGGATACATCACCGATCGGGCGAAGCTGCCGGAAGGTGAATCGCTGCCGGGTCTGCGGTATTCCGATGCAAAGGACTATCTGGAAGGTCTGAAGCAGAATCCGGAATACGGCTCCTACGTTGCAGCCGGTGTCCACGAACCACATCCGGTTCTGTACGGAAACCTGTTCGCGTCAACCTATTTTCTAATGACGGGTTTTCACGCGATCCACGTTCTGGTCGGAATGACGCTGTTTGCGTTTCCGCTCGCTCTGGGCGCAAAACTGAACGAACACTGGTCCGACTGGGTCGAAAACAGCGGACTGTACTGGCACTTTGTTGACCTTGTCTGGATCTTTCTGTTTCCCCTGCTGTATATCGCATAGTGCGATCCGTCGCGGCGCCGGAGCGCAGCCCGCTGTTGTCCCGCGAAGCATCCATCATCACATCTGGTTCCGGTGGAGCCGGTTCGGAGATAAAACCAGCGTCGTCGAACCGCACCTGACCGAAATCGGAACGGAATCAATCGCTCATCCGGCGAGAAAATTATCATGGCCCACGACAATCACAATTCTCATCACGCCAACTATCTGGCGGTCTTTGTTGCCCTGTGTGTCTTCACCGGTCTGTCGGTGCTGTTTGACCTGGCACACTTTTCCAATCATGCGGTGACGATTGTGCTTGTGCTGGCCGTTGCCGTCGCCAAGGCTCTGTGCGTGATGGGATTCTTCATGCATCTGAAGTTTGAAGGCAACTGGAAGTTCGTCCTGCTGGCACCGACAACCATTCTTGCGATCGGGCTGCCGCTGGCACTGCTGCCGGATATTGGCGTGGTTTACTACACGAGTGTCGCGCCGCAGAACGTGTCGTGGTCGGGTGAAATGGAGGTCTATCATGCCGAACACGCCTCCGCGGAACACGGCGAGCACTCGGGTGAAGCCGATTCCGTGCAGCACGAAGAATGACGCCGCCTGGTGCGTGACGCCGACCGCCGGCGCCCGAAAGTCGCAGCATGTCCGACCCGGTTGTCACGGCAAGCGATGTCCAGCACTCTTATGGACCGCGGCGCGCGTTGAATGGTCTGACGTTCGAAATTGCTGCCGGCGAGTGTCTGGGGCTGCTCGGCCCGAACGGTTCCGGAAAGACGACGCTGTTCCGGATACTTGCCACCCTGCTGCCACTTCAGAGCGGTTGTATTTCGGTGTTTGGTCGTGACCTCGCCCGCGAAGCGTCTCAGGTCCGGCGGCTGCTGGGGGTCACGTTTCAGTCTCCGGCTGTGGATGTCCGACTGACCGTCGAAGAAAATCTGCGCTGCCACGGTCACATCTATGGACTTTCAGGAACGTCGCTGCGGCAGCGCGTTGATGAGGTACTGACTCAGTTTTCTCTGAATGACCGGCGAGGGTCGCTGGTTGGAGAGTTGTCCGGCGGGCTGAAGCGTCGAGTCGAACTGGCCAAGGGCATTCTGCATCGCCCCAGGCTGCTGTTGCTGGACGAACCGGGGACGGGGCTTGATCCTGCCGCGCGGCTGCAGTTCTGGACGCTGGTTAATGAACAGCAGCGTCAGAACGGAACGACGGTCCTGCTGACAACACACCTGATGAATGAAGCGGAAGCGTGCGATTCGCTGGTGCTGATGGATCGCGGCCGTGTTGTTCGATCGGGAACTCCGTCGGAACTGACGGCCGGCGTTTCCGGAGAACGGCTTTCGGTGCGCTGCCGAAACGTCGCGAATGTTCGCGCGCGATTGGAAAAGGCGGTGGGGCAGCCAGCTCAATTGGCGGGCGACCAGTTGTGTTTTCGCATCACCGACGCAGCCGGGATGCTGCCGTCTCTGTTGACCGAATTTCATGACGAAGTGCTTGCCGCCGAGGTCGCCAGGGCAACACTGGAGGACGTGTTTCTGGAACTGACGGGCCGTCGGTTGTCGCAGGACGACGCGCAATCGGGAGGCGATATTTCATGAAGATGTCACAGACTTGCGGATTGCCTGTCATCGTTCAATTTCCCGGCCTCACGACGGTATTTCCGACCGTTAGCCGTTAAACTTCCGCGTTCCCGCCGGCATCCCTTTGGCACGGACTGCGGGGCTCTAATCAATCAGAGAAAACCGGCATCAATCAGAGAAAACCGGCTGTTATGGTTCAATCACAATCCAGCGACGTTGTTATCACCGGGATCGGAGTTGTGTCTCCGATCGGGATCGGTCCCGATGCCTTCTGGCAGAACCTTTCCGAAGGTCGCTGCGGGTTCCGTCGCAGCGAGTTGCTGTCATACGTCGGGACTCCGGGGTGCATCGGCGGCGAAGTCAGTGAGTTCAACGACACGACGGCAAAGAAGGACCACCTGAAGTCGCTTCGCAAGAGTCTGAAAGTGATGTGCCGCGAGATTCAACTGGGCGTTGCGTCGGCCATTCAGGCCATGGGAAACGCGGGGCTGTCGGAAGGCTCTTACCCGCCCGATCGCGTGGGTGTCGACTTCGGCGCGAACCTGATGTCCAGTCCTCCGGAGGTTCTGCTGGGCGGCGTGGCGAAGTGTCTGACAGAACGAAACGGTACAGAGTGCTTCGATTTCTCCAAATGGGGCGAACACGGGTTGTCCGGGATGGAGCCACTGTGGCTGCTGCGGTATCTGCCGAACATGCCGGGCTGTCACATCGGCATCGCTCTGCAGGCCTGCGGTCCGAATAACTCCATCACGCACGACGAAGCATCCGGCGGACTGGCGATCAACGAAGCCGCCAACATCATCCGTCGCGGACGTGCGGACGTGATGATCACCGGCACCACGGGAACTCGCTGGCATGTCGTCAAAGCCGCGCAGCACCAGAAATGGGACGCTCTGGCCGACGGCGCAGCCGGCGAACACTGCCGGCCATTCGACCGGGACCGCACGGGAGAATTCCTTTCGGAAGCATCGTGCACACTGATTCTGGAATCAAAGGCTCATGCCGAAGCCCGTGGTGCCAGGATTCTGGCAACGCTGCTGGGCAGCGGTTCCGCCTGCGTGGCCGCTTCCGACGGGAGTGTCAACGAACAGAAGGCGGTCGAACTGGCGGCATCCGTGGCAATGAAGCAGGCGAATGTCACTCCGGACCAGATCGGTCACGTCAGCGCTGCCGGCAGTGGTCATCCGGAACGTGACCTTCACGAAGCAAGGGCGATCCGGCAGCTCTTCGGCAGTCAGGCTGACAAAGTGCCGGTCACAGCCTGCAAGAGTTACTTCGGAAGCGCGGGCAGCGGTTCGTCTCTGTGCGAACTTGCCGCTTCCGTGCTGGCGCTGCAGCACGGCCTGATTCCGAAAACGCTGAACTTTGAAACGCCGGACCCGCAGGCACCGCTGAATGTTGTGCACGGTGAGCATCAGCCGACCGACAACCGGGTGTTCTTAAAAACCAGCGTGACGCGGATGGGGCAGGCCAGCGCGGTTGTCATCGGCGTCTAGTGCCCCTGGTCAATGTGTCCTGACGTGTGGCACAGGCTTTGTCAGTGCGTCTGCGCTGCGGAGACCACCGGCACAGCCAGTGCCACACAACTCATGAATTCAGTATCGACAAAGCACTGGATTCGCCGAACCGAGGGGGGCGTCGTCAGCAGTTTCGGTATTTGTCATTCAGACCGGTGCCGGCAAGGATCAGCGGAACGATCTTCGCAAGCCGCTGTGTTTTGGTTTCCTGTCGTTTGGCTCCGGCGATGTAATCGGCGTACTCACGCTGCCTGCCTTTCGTCAGATTTTCGAATGCCGCCGCGGCGCGCCTGTCCGCCGAAAGAGCCGCTTTCAGTTCCCGTGGAATCTCAATCGACTTATTTCGGTTCGGCTTGATCTCCTGCCCCTTTTCCTGCAGAGCGACAGCTTCGCGGACGTACGCACGGATTGACCGGGACCTGATGTCTTTTGCCGACTGGAACCTCCACTGCCGCATGGCCTTCGCCGGGTTGTCATCGGACGTAATCAGCACGCCATCCGGATCACTCAGCAGCGCTCCCTGAAAGAACCACAGACCGCAGTAAGATTTAAACGATCCGATTCCCACCAGGTTTTTCCCACGCCATGTGTAACACGGCGCGCCCCACTTCAGCGTCTCCTCCAGTTCCGTCCCGTTCAGGATCTTCCGAAGCTGCATCAGTTCCTTCTGCCACTGTGTTTCCCCGGCGATGTATTCGTCAACACTCTGATAGCGTTTCATGCGGCACCCTTTCCCGGAACACAGCAGCGTGCCCCGCGGATTTCGAACTGGCTGTGGACTTACGATGAGGACGCGAAGGCGAGTGGCAGCTGAGTTATTACCGCCAGTCCAGGGTACAGGCTCTTCTGCCTGTCGTCAAAGACGTCGATGCTGCTGGTTTCGGGTACGCATGATACCGGATTTCGCGCAGCACGAACCGTTGCCCTCGCCAGTCAGCGCCTTCAGGGATTCGCACGTGGCGGGACCTTCGCTGAGCTGCTGGATGCGTACGAAGGAATGGAACGGATGCTCGCGGCGTTGCTGTGCGGGGTGGTCTTCCGAAGGCGGAGCCTTCCTGGCCTTGCGTTCCAGGGTCGGATCACTGGAACGAGAAGCATGCGTTGTTCGCCGTTGGTACTCCGTCGACGCGAATTATTTCCGCTGAAACCGGTAACCGACGCCTCGAACCGTTTCGACGACGCTGGCAGTGGCATCAAGTTTCTTTCGCAGCGAACGCACGTGGACGTCGATCGTGCGCTCCAGAGCGTTGGCGTCTTCGCCGCGAGCGGTGTCCATGAGTTCGTTGCGGGAAAACGGGCGTCCCGGCTGGCTGGCCATTGTCCACAGCAGCCGGAACTCGGTGGGCGTCAGATCGAGGTCGCGACCGTCGGAGGTGGCAGTGTGCTGCACGCGGTCGATTTCGATGCCGTGCAGTGAGATTCGGTCTTTAGGAGAACTGCTGGTTTCGCTTCGCCGCAGCAGCGCCTTGACGCGGTGAATCAGCGGCCGAACTCGGAACGGCTTTGTGACGTAGTCGTCGGCTCCCATGTTGAATCCGACGATTTCGTCGGTTTCTTCGCTGCGAGCGGTCAGCATCAGTACTCGCACATCCTGAGTTCTGCTGTCACTTTTCAGGTGCCGGCAAACCTGCAGGCCGTCCATTCCAGGCAGCATCAGGTCCAGCACAACCAGATCAGGAACAACCGACTGCGCTTTCAGCAAACCGTCACGTCCGTCACGCTCCCACAAGACTCGAAAGTTTTCCTTTTCGAGATTGTAGATCACGACGTCGGCAATCGACTTTTCATCTTCGATCACCAGAACAGTTTGTGGCTGCATCATTCTGTTCTCTGTCAGAACCGAAATCCCTGGAACTGCTGACAAGACAACTTCGGAGGCTCGCGAAGGTTTTATTGGAGCGGTTCCAAATTCCACCGCAGACTATGAATGCTGCGATCAGATGCCAGCCCGACTTCCGTCCCTTCACAGGATCTTAACACATTGGCGGCAGACGGTTTTGACTGCTTTCTATGTTCCAGCCGTTCCGCGATTTGTTCTGAGTTCCGACGTCCGAGCCGCACCACTGATTCGGGTGATTGTTCCAAATGTAAATTCGAAAACTGCCGCGGTGCAGCCTGTCAGGTGGCGCGCAATAGACTGACGGAAGGCTGCCGGATCAGAATCGCGGCTGAAGGACCGCGGTCCGTATTACCGATGGACTGTCGGGCCTGCCGCATCGGTCGCTGTCACGTACTGCGCTGCAGACCCGGGTGACGAATAATCTCTCCTTCGACCAGGTAGACAACATCTTCGGCGATATTTGTCGCATGGTCCGCGACACGTTCAATATGCCGAATCGCCGAAAACAGGTGCATCGCCGGTTCAATGAACTCCGGTCGTGACTGCATCACGGACCGTGTTTCATTCAGCAGTTCCACATTCAAAGCGTCGACGCCGTCATCACGGCTGCAAACGGACCGGGCCAGTTGAGAATCCGATTCGACGTAGGCATCAATGCTGGAATGCAGCATCGAGAGTGCTTCCTGCGACATCTCGGCCAATCGGTCCGGGATGGGAAAGCCGGGAAACGCGGAGATTCCGTCGGCTCGCTGGGCAATGCTGACGGACAGGTCGGCCACGCGTTCCAGTTCGCCGGTAATCTTCATCACGGCCGCGACTCGCCGCAGATCATGGGCGACGGGATGGTACAGAGCCAGAATCTTCAGGCATTCCTCTTCGATATGGACATCCCATTCGTCGACCTGTTTGTCTCGGCCTGCAAGTTCAGCGCCCAATTCTCTGGGCTGATTGATCAGTCCTTCGACGGCGTCGCTGATGTGTTCCTCCACCATGGAACACATTGTCACCAGATCGCGGTGAAGATTGTCCATCTCCCGTATGAAGTGCAGCGTCATAAGAATGGTTGCCGATGAGCGGTGATGCTGGAGTTCTGTAGTCTATCCAAAACGCCCGGTGATGTAGTCTTCCGTCTTCTTTTCCTTTGGTGAGGTAAACATCCGGATTGTGGGGCCGACTTCGATCAGGCGGCCCTCATAGAAGAACGCCGTCTGATGGCTCACGCGTGACGCCTGCTGCATATTGTGAGTCACGATCACGATCGTGTACTGGGCACACAGTTCGCCGATCAGATCCTCAATGCGAGCCGTACTGGCCGGGTCAAGAGCGGAAGCGGGTTCGTCCATCAGGATGATTTCCGGGTTTGTGGCCAGCGCACGGGCGATGCACAATCGCTGCTGCTGTCCGCCGGAAAGGGCCATCGCGGATTCGTTCAGGCGATCCTTCACCTCATCCCACAGAGCGGCCTTCTGAAGGCAGGACTCCACGCGATCAGCCAGAACAGCGCGGTTCCGTTCGCCGGCGATTCGAGGACCGTAGGCGACGTTGTCAAAGATGGACTTTGGAAACGGAGTTGACTTCTGAAACACCATTCCGACATGCTGGCGCAACAGGACCACGTCGATATCCGGAGCGTTGACGTCCTGTCCCTCGACATGCAGCGTGCCGGTACAGCGTGTTCCTTCGATCAGGTCATTCATGCGGTTCAGTGTCCGCAGAAAGGTGCTTTTGCCGCAGCCTGACGGTCCGATCAGAGCCATCACGGATCGTTCGGGAATCTTCAGACTGACGTCGAACAGAACCTGGTGCGTGCCGTAATAGAAGCCCAGTTCATGTGCGACAATGGAATGCCGGTGTCCTGACATATCCTGATCACGATCAATCCCGGCCACGGACGGCGGTATCGACACGGACATCGTTTCGTCGGATGCTCTTGCCGTCTTCATGGATGACTTGGCGCGCTGGTCCATTGGCTCACTGCGGATCAGATTGACACTCTTTCCTGAGGGACACCGTGAAGCACGGGACAGGCATCGAAATGTATCGATGATGGCGGGTGGTTTCGTTGTCTTTCCCGGTAACGCTACTGTTTTGCTGAGTCCGTTTTCTTACCACATGATTTTCTTGCGGGCACGCTGTCGAACGTAGATCGCCAGACCGTTGAAGCACAGCAGCACAACCAGCAGGACAACAATTCCTGCCGCCGCGACAGGTTTGAAATCATCGCCGGGCAGTTTGGCCCAGTAGAAGATCTCAATCGGCATCGCAGAAAAACGATCGACTGGCGCCGCGAAAATCAAGGCGGGATTACGAATCAGGTCCATTGGAGAATCGACGCCTCCCGGACAGAAGCGGGCAACCGTGACTGCTCCCACCATGATCAGCGGTGCCGTTTCACCGATCGCGCGGGAGATCGAGAGGATGACTCCCGTGACGATTCCCGGCAACGCTGCCGGAACGACCTGGTGCCACACAGTCTGCCATCGCGTGGCTCCCAGAGCAAACGACGCCGCTCGAATCGTTCCCGGCACGGCTCGAAGAGACTCCTGAGCCGCGATAATCACGACGGGCAGGATGACCAGTGTCATTGTCAGCGACCCGGCCAGAACCGTTTTGCCCAGCGGAATCGGAATCTGGATGAAGCCCAGGAGTTTGATGACCGTTGTGCCGCGGCTGGCCGTGGCGAACAAGTCAAACATCCTGACGAAGACCGTCAGTCCGAGCATTCCGTAGACGATCGACGGAACGCCGGCCAGATTGGACAGGTTGACTTTGATGATCTGTGTCAGCCGCCCGGGCCCGGCATATTCTTCGAGGTAAACTGCAGACCCAACGCCAATGGGAATCGCCAGCACTGCTGTCAGCGAGATCAGCCAGAACGAACCCCAGAGTCCCGCCAGAATGCCGGCGCGATCGGCGAATGCGGAATCGACGTTTGTGATGTACGTCCAGTCCAGGCGATGCATTGCCGTCCAGACGACGGTACCGATCAGAATGGCCAGGATCCCCAGGCCGCTGTATGTCGCGACGGCGCAGACCGCGCTGAAGATCCGTGACGACCTGAGTCTTCGCTGGACGTTCGATCCGGGAGCCGTCAGAGTAAACGAAGGCGATTTGCTCATTCGTAGACCTCCCGAAAGCGGCTCAGGATGTATTGGGAAATCAGGTTGATGGTGAGCGTAATCACAAACAGCGCCAGTCCCACGGCGTAGATGCTTTTAAATTCGATCGAGTTCGCGGAATCCTCACCGGATGTCTGACTGACCATGAAGGCGGTCATGGTCTGCATACTTTCAAACGGGTTTGCCGAAAGCTGTACCAGGCTGCCGCAGCAGATCGTAACAGCCATCGTTTCACCGACGGCTCTGGCGAACGCCAGCAGGATGGCGGCCAGAATTCCGGACAAAGCGGCGGGGACGACGATTCTGACCGACACGTCCAGCTTGGTGGCTCCCAGAGCGTACGCGGCGTCGCGCAGGCTGGTTGGCACGGCCCTCAGCACGTCTTCACTCAGCGAAGCCACCGTCGGCGTGATCATGATACCAACCACGATTCCCGCGCTGGCTACGTTGTAAATGGAAACCTCAATCCCGAACAATCTCTGAAACAGCGGTTGCAGCACGTACGGGGTGATGAACGCCAGACCGAAGTAACCGAAGACGACGGTGGGGATCCCCGCAAGAAGTTCCAGGACGGGCTTTACGACGGACCGTTCCCTGGGCGCTGCATATTCACTGAGATAGATGGCAGCTCCCAGTCCCAGCGGCACACCGATGCTGCAGGCGATGCTCGCAACCATCAGCGTACCCGAAAGCAGTGGCAGAATTCCAAAGTGTCCCGTGCTAGGGTTCCAGTCGGTATCGAGCAGAAACTGTTGCAGTGAAATGCGCTGAAAGAATGCCTTGCTGGGGCCGAACGTAAACACGCTGTCGTTGAGAAGTACCAGGATGATTCCGATCGTCGTCAGAATCGAAGCCAGAGCGCACCCCAGCAGCACCAGGTGGATCAGCTTTTCGTGAATTCGGCGAGGAGAGTTCCCGAAGTCGATTTGACGGCTGGAGTTGGCCATCGGGACCGTGAATCCTGCTTCTCAGAGAGTCTTTCTCAATTCCGTTTGCGCGCTGTGCGGGTGACTGCCGGAGCGATGAATCGGCAAGCACCGATGTGTGAGTTCTCGCCGGCTTGCGCGGCATCAGCAGCGCCCACATTCCGCGCGGCGTGATGGGCAACGAGATTGGTCATTCGCAATCGAGCGGCACTTCGGGCACACAGCTTTCTACTTGATCACTTCCGCCAGCCGATTGCGGCTTTCCTGAAGATCGCTTTCGCTGAGCAGAACGCAGCCAACTTCCGGGACGGCTTTTTGTCCGTCGTTCAGATAAAACTGGACAAAGTCCTGCAGTTCCGGTCGGGAAGCCAGTGATGCCTTGTTGACGTAAATGAAAACGGGTCTGGCCAGCGGCTTGTATTCGCCGGACTGGACGGTCTCCGGAGTCGGCAGAACGGCGTCTTTAAGATTGTCCGTCGCCGACACGGACAACAACTTGAGCTTCGACTGATTTTTCTGGTAATAGCCGTAGCCGAAGTATCCCAGGGCGTACTTGCTTCCGGCGACACCCGTGACCAGAACATTGTCGTCGGCGCTGGGGCTGTAGTCTTCGCGAGTGGCCTTTTCTTCGCCGTTGATGGCCTGAGTAAAGTAGTCAAACGTCCCGCTTTCGCGACCGGGGCCGAACAGCTTGATTTCTTCGTCGGGCCATTCCGGGTTGACGTCTTTCCATGTCTTGACTGTGCTTCCAGGTTCCCAAATCCTCTTCAAATCAGCGACGGTAATGGCATCGACCCAGTCGTTTTCCGGGTTCACAACGAGAGAAATCCCGTCCATTGCGACCTTCAACTCGACAAATTCTACGCCGTGTTCTTCGCAGACCTGCTTTTCCGAATCCTTGATCGGACGCGACGCGTCGTTGATGTCGGTGTGTCCCTGAGCGAATTCCTTGAATCCCGCACCGGTTCCCGTGATTGTCAGAGCAATTTGCACATTCTTGTGACCGGCCGTTTCGAACAACTCACCGACCATTGACGTAATCGGGCCGACGGTGCTCGAACCGTCCACGCTGATGCGTTTGAGATCGGAACTGACGAGCGTGTCGCCTTCCTTGACCTCTTCCACGCCGCAGCCGGCCAGAGTCAAGACGCCTCCAAACAGGACAGCCCAAACACACAGGTTCCGCATGACCTTCACACTCCTCCAGGAACAGGCACACTCCGCCGAATACCGGAAGTACCAAAATAAGGGCCAACTCCCGCGACCGACGCGACGCAGGAACTTCGCCCAACCTGCATTTCAATCCGGGTCAGGCACGGAACGGAGTCTCAAAACGGATTGTTAATGAATTGTTAAGAGACGATACAGTTTGGCGAAGGAAATAAAAGTGAGAGCCGATGTGCCGAAATCCGGAAATTCGGCGTCCGAATTTCCGTCGCGGTCCGGGAACAGGACGCTGCGATTTCCTGTGCTTCCCACCTCGGCTGGAGCAGCCGAAACTGGTGAATTCGGGGGCGCCCGCGAGTCAGGTCACGTTCATTACGGACGGTCGCGAAACGAGCCAGACGCAGAGTCCGAAGACGGCCACGGTCACGGTGACTGACACCGCCAGGCACAACGGCATCGACGGAAGTGCTTCCCCGACAGGAAGTTCGGCTACGTACAGCAGTCGCCGCAGTCCCGCGACACCATAGGTCAGCGGGTTCAGCCGAATGACCCAGGACAGCCAGCCGGATTCGCCGCCTGGAAAGAAGGCTCCCGACAGCAGCCACATCGGCATCAAAAAGACGCTCATCATCGCGTGGAATCCCTGCGTCGAGTTCATCGGCCACGCCATGAGAAAACCGATCGCGGTCAGCTCGACGGACACCAGCACCAGAAACATCGCCGCGGCCAGCATTTGGGGGGCCGACAGGTGCATCGGCAATTCCGGAGCCAGTCCCACGTAACTCAACAGCGGTCCCGCCAGCAGGAACAGCGCGGCCTGCAGCACCGCCAGCAGCGTTCCGCCAATGATCTTTCCCAGCACGATCACCCAGCGAGGCGCCGGAGCGACCAGGACTCCCTGCAGAAAGCCTTCCCGCCGATCTTCGATGACGGAAATCGTGGAAAAGATCGCCGTAAACATCACGATCAGTACTGCGACGCCGGGCAGAAAGTATTCCTGATACGTCATGGGGCGATCCAGCGCGGCGGCCCAGTTCGGAGCCTGAAACGAAGATCGCAGGCCGGCTCCAAACAGAACCCAGAAGATCACCGGCTGACCAATCGCGCCCACAATGCGAGTTCTCTGGCGCAGGAACCGCACGATCTCCCGTGACGTCAGTGCCCACACGGCAGGCCACGCCGTGGGTGATTCCTGTTCAGCAGTCAGAACGCTGGAGTTCATGGAATTCGCTTTGGATCAGAGGTCCCGGCAGACGCTGTGAGCGCAAAGGCTGCGTCCGGGCCTGGAGCGTCTCATAGTCGGTTCCGCACCGATACTCAAACCTCAGCGCGAAGTTCCGACGGGCGGTGATGACGCGACTTGACGACGGTCTTCTTCACGTTCCGGAATCGGGAATTCTGAAAGGTGTCGGCCGGCGTCACTTCGGCGGAATCTGCCGACGTGGTCGCTTTGGCAGGCGAACCGACTGATGTCTGAACATGCATCGTTCCGTGGCGGCGAAAAGTCACGAACGGCAGGCTGAATCCCCGCGGACTCATCTTTTCCGGTCGGTGCCCGAGTCGTATATTCGAGGGTTCGAGAACGTTCTGGGCCGGCGATCAGGGACTTCGCTTCGGCAATTCAGGGATGAAAAGCATGCGTACGATTGCAGTGATGAATCAGAAGGGCGGCGTGGGCAAGACCACCACCAGTGTGAATCTTGCGGCCGCGCTGGCTCGCCGCGGGTCGAAGGTCTGTGTGATCGACCTGGATCCTCAGGGGCACGCGTCGTTTCACCTCGGACTGGAACCAACCGGCGATACTCTGACGGTGTACGAAGTGTTTTCGGAACAGGCGACGATCGACGACGCTCGCCAGTTGGTTGCCGAGAACCTGTCCATTGTTCCGTCAACCATCGATCTGGCGGCGGTTGAAGTGGAACTGGCCAACGTGCAGGGACGCGAATTCGTCCTTCGAAACGCAATGCGGCACTGGAAGGAACAGCAGAGATTCGATTACGTGATCATGGACTGCCCGCCGTCGCTGGGAGTATTGACGATCAATGCACTGTCGGCGGTCAGTGAGGTTCTGATACCGCTGCAGCCTCACTTCTTTGCGCTGCAGGGTTTGTCAAAGCTGTTTGAAACGACGGCGCTGGTGACGCGACGACTGAACCGCGAACTTCGTGTCACGGGAGTCGCGCTGTGTCTCTACGAATCGGGAACGCGGCTGGCGGCTGACGTCACCGAAGACCTGAAGATGTTTCTTACATCCAGCGATCCGGAAACTCCGTGGGCGAACGCTCAGATCTTTCGCAGTCGCGTCCGCCGCAACATCAAGCTTGCGGAAGCTCCCAGTTTCGGGCAGTCGATCTTCGACTATGCCCCCAAATGCTCCGGAGCCCAGGATTACGGTGCGTTGGCAGACGAAGTGCTGGCGATGGTCGCAAGCCATCCGAAGCCCGCCGCTGTTCAACGGCAACAGGAAGCGGCATAAGTCCGGCAGCAGCAAGTCCGCCGGCGACGGCATTCGCAAGCTCCGGATTCCGCGTTTCCTCAGGCGATTCTCCCGGCGTGTGGCACAGCCGCCTGTGGACGGTATAGAATACGGCGTTCCCGTATTTCGACGCGATGCCGTCCCGATCTGCCCACCGACCGCCTCAGGAGCAAACTCGTGCCCGCACTTCGAATCCGATTCACTTCGATCTCAATCGTACTTGCCATCGCTGCTCTGACAACCGCATCGCTGGCCGACGACCCGGCGAAATCACCGGCAGCGAAGTCATCCGAAGAATCCCCGAAGGCTGACAAAGACGGCTGGAAGCCTTTGTTCAACGGCAAGGACCTGACCGACTGGAAGTCGACGAACTTCGGTGGCGAAGGCGAAGTCTACGTCGAAAACGGTGACGTTGTGATTACTCCGGGAGTCGACCTGTCGGGAATCACGAGTACGCGCAGGGATATTCCGAAGTCCAACTACGAAATCGAATTTGAGGCTCAGCGGGCCGAAGGCAACGATTTTTTTGCCGGCCTGACGTTTCCCGTCAAGGACGAGTTCTGTTCGCTGATTCTTGGCGGCTGGGGCGGCGGTGTCTGCGGGCTTTCGAGTCTTGATCGCCTTGACGCGTCCGAAAACGACACGACCAGCTACCGTTCGTTTACGCGAGGCCAGTGGTACAAAGTTCGACTGAAGGTCACCGACGATCGCATCGACGCATGGATCGATGACATGCAGATCGTGGATGTTGAGCTGAAGAACTACAGCAGGATCAGCGTCCGATTCGAAGTCGAACGCAGCCAGCCGCTGGGATTCGCAACGTATCAGACAACCGCGCGGATTCGGAATGCCAGGATGCGAGTCCTGCCGAAGGACGAACCGACGCCGCAGCCTTCGGAGAAATAATCCCGCACGTTGTCAGCGACGGCACGCGACAGCGATCCGGAGTTCGCCCCGGTGAATCATCCCGCTACGAAGATCAATCGGATTTCCTTCCATGCCTTTGAATCTCATTCGAAACAGCGCCTTCCTGCTGGTGATGGCTTCCGTATCCTGCAGTTCGGCGTTAGCGGACCGCGTTTCCTCCAACAGTCTGCTGTGCATCAGTCACGATGATTCGCTGATCGCATGCTCCAACCGTGACAGCCGCAGTGTTTCAATCTTCACGAGACGCGATCTGAAACGCACGTTTGAAGTGGAAGTCGGACTGCACCCGGAAGGCACGACGTTTATCGGCGGCACACATCTGGTCGCGTGCTGCGTCTACGGCGACGACCGGATTGTTGTGATTGACGCGGATTCCGGAAAAATCGTGCATCGCATCGACGTGTTTGACGAACCGTACGGCATCGTAACGTCCGGTGACGGCGGGCATCTGTTTGCGACGCTGGAATATCCCGGCCAGGTGATCCGGATCGACACAAAGTCGTGGCAGGTCGACGGCGAATGGAACGTTGGCCGGATGCTGCGAGGAATCGCGGTGGCTTCTGACCAGAAGAGCCTGTTCGTCACCGAATACCTGACGGCACACCTGCTGCAGATTTCCGCCGAAGACGGTTCACTGCTGCGTCGCTGGGACGCCAGTGAGACCGAAAACATCTGCCGGCAGGTGACTTTGCATCCCACGCTGCCGAAAGCCTATCTGCCGCACATTCGATCGAAAGTCACGGCCGCTCACGGCAACGGATCGATCTTTCCGTATGTCACCGCCGTTACTTTGACGCAGGACGAAAATTCGCGACGGATGCGAATTCCCATGGACAGCTTTCGAGGAGCCCGGGTGGTGGCGAATCCCTGGGAAGTCGAATTGTCTCCCGACGGCAGTAGAGCCTACGTCATCTTCGGCGCGACGAATGACATGTTTGTCGCCGGCGTGGTCGATGACGACTACACAGAGATCAAGTACCAGTCAGCCGTATCGCTGGGAAGCAATCCGCGAGCGGTCCGGGCGTCGGCCGACGGAAAGTCGTTCTACGTTTACAACGCTCTGGATTTTGAACTTGTGGAATTCGACGCCACGACGCTGAAACCGGCTCGCACAGTCAGCGTCACTGACCATCCGCTGCCGGAACCGCTGCGAACCGGCAAGGCTCTGTTCTACACCGCGCTGCAGCCGATGTCGGGCCGACAGTGGATTGCGTGTTCGAGTTGCCATATCGACGGTGACGCCGACGGCCGCACATGGCAGCAGCCCGAAGGACTCCGGCAGACTCAGCCGCTGACAGGTCTGGCGTGGACGCATCCACTGCACTGGTCGGCCGATCGTGACGAAGTTCAGGACTTCGAACATACGATCCAGGGCAAGCTCATGCAGGGGCGCGGCTTCGTTCGCGACGCACTGCCGGGCGCGCTGGACGAACCGATCGCCGGTCGCAGCGAACTTCTCGACGCGATCGCCGTCTACACGAACTCTCACGAATTCACGCTCAGTCCGCATTCAAAGCATGGTTTGTCAGACGCCGCCAAACGCGGCCGAGACATCTTTCTGTCCGAAACCACGAAATGCGCGACCTGCCATTCCGGGCCGTTCTACTCGGATTCACGGATTGGCAAACCCAAAGATTTCGTACTGCACGATGTCGGCACGGGTAACGACGATGCGTCCGAACTGATGGGACCGAAATACGAGACTCCGACACTGCTGGGCATCTATCGCTCAGCGCCGTATCTGCACCACGGCAGGGCGGCAACTCTGAAGGATGTCCTGACGACGGAGAACTCTGAAGACAAGCACGGCGTCACCAGTCAGCTTGACGATCAGCAGATTGACGATCTTGTGGAGTTCCTGAAGGCTCTGCCCTACGAAGATCCGGTCCCCGCCGCCAAAGCCGCCGGTCTGCCGAAAGTCACCGGCCTATAAGCAAACACCCTCCGCCATTCCCACGGAGGCGGGAACCCGACGACTGCGTCTGTCGCGACGAATTGGCCACAGATTTCACAGATGGACACAGATTTTCCGCCCCTGTCCACCGCACCGCACGAGCATGTCATCTGTGTGAATCTGCGAAATCTGTGGACATGGATTTCCGTCCGCGCAATCTCCAATCGCCCCGCCATTCCCACGGAGGCGGAACCCGGCGACTGCGTCTGTCGCGATGAATTGGCCACAGATTTCACCGATGGACACAGATTCTGTGTTCGCCCGTGCACAGCGGCCGCAGGAGCATGTCATCTGTGTGAATCTGAATAATCTGTGGACAAAAACTTCCCTCGCTCGCACCGCGCTCCGCTTCGCGCGTCAACTCGGTGGATGGCCTTGCCGGAATCGAGCACAATATCGGCGGTCTCGTTTTCTGGTCCCGTCAAAGGTCGTCGCCGCGTGAGTACCGGTTCTCATTACACTGTTCTGGCTCGTCGTTTTCGTCCGCAGGCATTTGACGATGTTGTCGGTCAGGAGCACGTTTCGAAAGCGCTGCGGAACGCCATTCGGGCGGGCCGGGTGGCTCACGCGTATCTGTTCACCGGCGCTCGTGGCGTGGGAAAGACGTCGACCGCGCGGATTCTTGCCAAGGCACTGAATTGTCCAAACGCGAAGGACGGAGTGCCGTGCAACAACTGCGAAATCTGCGACGGCGTGTCAGCCGGCAACGATGTGGACGTGATGGAGATCGACGGAGCCTCCAACACGGGCGTCGACAACATTCGTTCGCTGCGCGCCAACGTGGGTGTGCGGTCCATGCGGGCGGAGTTCAAGATCTACATCATCGACGAAGTTCACATGCTGTCGACGGCTGCGTTCAATGCGCTGCTGAAGACGCTGGAAGAACCGCCGCCGAACGTGAAGTTTGTGTTCTGCACGACGGAGCCGCAGAAGGTACCGGACACCATCCTGTCGCGGTGCCAGAGATTTGACTTCAGCGCGATCAATGACCAGTCCATCGCCGACCGCCTGAAGGAAATCGCGACGGCCGAAGGCTTCGACGTGGCTGACGAAGCGGTCGAACTGGTGGCTCGCCGCGCGCGAGGTTCGATGCGGGACAGTCAGTCGTTGTTCGACCAGTTGCTTGCGTTCAGCGAAGGCTCCGTGACCGCAGAAGACGTGCATCGAATGCTGGGGACGGCCAGCGATGACCTGTTGATTTCGCTGTTCGCGGCGGTCGTGGAACACCGGCCGGGAGAAGTGCTGACTCTGTTGGAATCCGCGCTTAACGCGGGCGTCCAGGCCGGCGAACTGCTCGATCAGTGCATCGGCTATGTGCGTGATCTGATGGTGCTGCTCAGCGGGGGAGTTCACGTGCCGCTGTGCAGCGTCGCGTCCGCTCGCCGCGACGAACTGCAGACTCACGGCAACGCGATGTCGATGCCGAACGTGCTGGCGGCGTTTCAGATTTTGTCCGAAGCCAAGTCCCGCATGTTTCGCAGCACATTTTCCAGAGTCGTTCTGGAAATGGCGATGGTGCAACTGACGCTGCTGGAGAATCTCTCGGCGCTCAGCAGCCTGCTGTCCGGCGAACTGCCCGGTATTCCCGCAGCGGTCGCCGGCACAGTTGCGGATTCCGGTTCGAATTCCCCGGAAAAAAAAACTCCTGAGTTTGCCGGACAAGCAGCGGAACCTGCCGACGGCACGCGGTCTCCGTCGCCGAAAATCGAATTCTGTCAGCAGAACGTGAATCAGATTCTGACGGAACTGATTGCGGAATCCGGTCTTCAGCTCGGCGGCGCGCTGAAGGAAGCCGCCGCTTCGATTTCGCTGCCGAATCGTCTGGAGCTGTCGATCGGCTCCTCCTATAGTTCCCGCCGAAGAATTCTGGAACAACCGGAAACGCGGACAACGATCGTTTCGCTTGTGGAACGGCTGACCGGAATCGAGCCGGTTGTCAGCATTGTGGTTGTTGACGATCGAACGGACGCGGCATCGCCTTCGTCCGAACCAGCGCCGGTTAAGACAGCGGAACGAATTGCGGAACCGTCAGCCTCAAAGTCGGGAAGACCAGCGGTCGCTCGAACAAAATCGTCGCCGGTGCGACGCAGAGACGACATTGATCCGGAAAAGGATGCTTTCGTGCAGCAGGTGGTTGATGTTTTTGGAGCGACAGTTGTGCAGGTGGTGGATGCTCCGGCACGCTCCGGCACGGCTGCGGAGGCCGATGACTGACTGTTCACGCAGAAGCCGGACGTTCCGGCATTGCTGCCGAAATCCGCATTCCGTCGATGGCGATGTCGAAGCGTCCGGGCCTCATGGGCTTGCCCACGATGATGCGTCATACGAACCTTCGAGCGAGCGACGTCTTTGGAGTGCGGCGGCTGGTCGCCGCGTTCCTTTCCACTCAGTCGCCGATCGCAGGTAAATCGAACAACCGATCGGTAGTCGAAAATCGCTCGACGACCACAGCGATGCTGAACCATCGTACTCCGGACGATCGCCCGGATATGGACTAACTGAAAGGAGAAGCCATTGTGCTGAAGGGACTTGGAAACCTGGCGTCGATCATGAAGAACGCGCAGGAAATGCAGAGCCGAATGAAGGAGGCACGGGAGAAGATCGGTGAGCTTCGTGTCGAAGGGATCGCCGGCGGAGGCATGGTCAGAGTTCAGGCCAGCGGCGAAATGACGATTCTGAACGTCCAGATCGATTCGTCGCTGCTGGAAACTCAGGACGGCGAGATGATTGAGGAACTTGTCGTGGCCGCCACCAATCAGGCGCTGCAGAAGGCGAAGGACGCCGCGGCTCAGGCCATGACGGACGTCGCCGGAGGCATGGATATTCCGGGGCTGGGCGACGCCCTGTCGAAACTCGGACTGGGCGGACCGTAGCCGCGGAACCGGTATCGGCGCATGAGACGATGTCGATCGGCGGCTTGGCTCCGCAGGTTCGGTATCGCCGCAATCGCAAGTCCAGAGATTCGTTGCCGCATGTGTGGTGCGCACAGAAAGTTGAATCAGACTCGAAATTCATGAAATCCGATTTCTCGACAGACCATCCCTACGGTGCCAGCGTCGGCAAACTGATCGACGAATTCGGCCGCCTTCCCGGCATCGGAAAGAAGACGGCGGAGCGGCTTGCCAATCATGTCCTGTCGTGCCCTCGGGAAGAAGCGTATGCGCTGGCGGACGCCATTCGTGCCGTGAAAACTTCCGTCCGGCGGTGTTCGGTCTGTTTCAATCTGACGGAATCTGAGGTCTGCGCGATCTGCTCCGACCCGCGCCGTGATCGTCATGTCATCTGCGTTGTAGAGCAGCCGCGTGACGTTGTCGCTCTGGAATCCAGCGGCGCCTATCAGGGGCTGTATCACGTGCTCGGCGGCAGGATTGCGCCGCTGGAAGGCATCGGTCCGGAGGACCTGACGATTCACCAGCTTGTGAAGCGCATTCGCAAAGATGGAGTCACCGAACTGGTGATGGCCACGAATCCCACGCTGGAGGGCGACGGGACGGCGTTGTTCATCACGAATCTGCTGCAGAATGACAACGTCAAAGTCACGCGACTGGCTCGGGGCATCGCATCCGGCAGTGTTCTGGAGTTCGCAAACCGCGAAATGCTGGCTGACGCTCTGCGGGGACGACAGTCCTTCTGACACTGCGATTTTTCGTGGGATTTTTCTGGACATTTTGGAAATCCAGGTCGGCGATGTTTGTTGGCACTCTGTTTGCTCATGGCGGCCGATTTTAGACTACAATGCAAACGTGCCGCCCCGGATGGCGGGCTGATTTCGACGCATAAGCCTGGCGACCAGCATGCACCTGAATATCTCGCAGCAGATGAAAATGAGTCAGCAGATGAAGCTGGCTCCGCGGATGATCCAGTCAATGGAGATTCTGCAACTGAACATGATGGCACTGAACGAACGTATCGAGCAGGAGCTGGTCGAGAACGTCACTCTGGAAGTCGTCAACAAAGATCGAGACGCGCCCGTCGATGAAGCCGACCGCGTTCTCACCCCCGACGATCCTCGCGAAGCACGAGAACTGAAGAAGGACGTTGAGGAACGGGAGCTGGTCGCCGGCAACGACACCAACAACGAGTCGGACTTCGAACGCCTGCTGGAGATCTCCTCCGAATGGCCCGAAGACAACGTGGGTTTCGGCGGGTCGAAGCCATCGTCAAATCAGATCGGCGACGACGCTGACCGTCAGCACGACGCCATGGCCAACATGACCGCGCGTCCTCAGTCGCTGCACGAGTACCTGCTGGAACAGTTCACATTCTTTTCCATCGACGACACGAAGCGGCAGTTCGGCGAATACCTGATTCAGCATCTGGATCACAACGGACGACTTCAAAGTCTGCTGCCGGAAATCGCGCAGCAGTTCAATCGCGTCTACGATGCGGCGATCACTCACGAACAGGCGGAAGACGTGCTGAGCATGATTCAGCATCTGGACCCGCCGGGCGTCGGAGCCCGCGACCACAAGGAAATGCTGCTGCTGCAGATCGAAGATCACATGCCCTTTCATGAGGTCATGGAAGTTCTGGTCCGCGACCATCTGGAAGACATCGCCTTCAACCGCCTGCCGGTCATTCAAAAGGCGACCGGCTACAGCATCGATATGATCAAGGTCGGCATCGAACAGATTCAGACGCTGAATCCTTATCCCGGTCGCGGTTTCGAACAGCGTCCGGTGCAGCGGGTGACTCCGGATCTGGCGGTGGAAAAGGATTCCGACGGCAAATACATCGTGCGACTGCTGGATGAGTACGTTCCGGAGCTGCGGATCAGTCCCCGGTATGCTCGGATGCTGAAGGAAAACCCGACTCAGGAAACTCGCGACTGGATCAAGAAGAAGGTCGAATCCGCTCGCTGGCTGATTGAATCCATCGAACAGCGGTACAGCACACTGAAGAAGGTCGCTCAGGAAATCGTCGACCACCAGCAGGACTTTCTTGATCTGGGCCCGGAACACATCGCGCCGCTGAAGATGCAACAGATCGCGGACCGCGTGGGTGTTCACGTCACGACTGTTTCCCGGGCGGTGGACGAAAAGTGGATCCAGACACCGCGCGGTTTGTTTCCGCTGAAGCGCTTCTTCGGCGGCGGTACTCAGACGGCGGACGGCGAAGAAGTGGCGTGGGACACGATCCGTATCAAGCTGCAGGAACTGATCGACGGCGAAGATAAGAGCAAACCGCTGAGCGACGATGCTCTGGTGGAAGCGCTGGCCGGTCAGGGTCTGACACTGGCTCGCCGCACGATCACGAAGTACCGCAAGCAAATGGGAATTCCCAGCAGCCGCCAGCGCCGGGAATACTGATCGTCCGGGCGGTCAGGCTTCCGGGAATACGAGCGGCCACGTCAAGTCCGGTCGGCTTACAAATGCTGCCAGCCGGTGACCTGCAGCGGTGAGCGGTCACCCGTTTCCGTGATGACATGCAGTCCGGGCTCCTGAGTCACGTTCCCGATCACGTGACAGCCGACGTCGGCAGGCGCGCTTTCGATCAGGCTCAAATCCGCCGGCGAGACCGCCAGCAGCAGTTCGAAGTCTTCACCATCACTGAATGCACGTCGCAATCGGTCGTCGAACGGCAGGTCAGCACTGACATCCGGATGAATCGGAATCCGGTTCGTCCGCAGGATTGCTCCCGTGCCGCTGGCTTCCATCATTCGCGAAAGATCGATGGACAATCCGTCGCTGACGTCGATCATCGAATGGATGGCAACGTTGTTCACCAGCCATTCGGCCATTGCCAGCCGCGGTTCAAATGTCAAATGACGGTCGGTCGTCAGACTTCCACCCAGCGGTCCCGTGACAATCAGCACGTCTCCCGGCTTCGCGCCGGAACGCAGCACGGGGTTCGCAGCCATGGGAACTCCTGTCAGGCAGACGTTGATCGCAAATGGACCGTCCCAGGAATTCGTGTCGCCGCCAGCCACGCAGAAGCCATACCGATTGGCCAGCGCGGCGATTCCTTCATAAAGACTGTTCAGGAATTCGTCGGGCGAAGTCAGAGACCTGGGCACGGCCAGTGACAGAAACGCCGACGTCGGCCGACACGCCATCGCCGCCAGGTCACTGAGGTTCACCGCGACCGATTTGCGTCCGGCAAGGCCGGGCGACGTGTGCTTCAAATCGAAGTGAACGCCGTCGAGCAGCATGTCGGTGACAATGATCTGCTGAGTGGCATTGGAACAGTCGATCACAGCTCCGTCGTCGCCGATACCAATCTGCACGGGCGGACGTTCGGGAAACCGCTTTGCCAGTTGGCGAATGAATTCACGTTCCGATGTCATGTGTGTCAGTTTAACGACTTCCAGCGTGTGCGGCGTGCCGCACCGCGACCGCTGCTATAGTCCGTTCCGCCGGGAGCACACGGGTGATACGACGCCGCGGCGTGAAACGGTTCCCTTGATTTAGTGAAAACACACGAATGATCGAATCACTGACAGCCGTTCTGCTTCGCTGCGGCGTGGAACTTTCGGACGAGTCCGTCGCACTGCTGGACCAGTACTGCGAGCGGTTATGGGACTGGAACAGGAAGCTGAACCTGACTCGCCACACGGATCCGGAAGCGTTCGTGACGCGCGACCTGCTGGATACTCAGCAGCTTGCCGAACACATCGCGAGCGGAGAAACGGTGCTGGACATCGGGTCGGGAGGCGGTGTTCCCGGCGTTCCGATGGCCATCCTGCGGCCGGATCTGTGCATCACTCTTGCGGAAAGCAGCGGTCGCAAGGCGGCAGCCTTGAAGGCGATCCTTGGCGATCTGAAGCTTGCAATTCCCGTACTTGCCGAACGCGGCGAAGACATCCTGAAAACTCGAACGTTCGACACCGCGACGGCGCGAGCGGTGGCTCCGCTGAAGAAACTGCTGCCGCTTCTGAGGCCCGTGAGAAACTCCTTTGGGAAATTACTGCTGATCAAGGGCCCAAACTGGGTTTCGGAGCGTAAAGAAGCAGAAGCCGGCAAGCACCTGCGCGGCTTTACGATTGATGTCCTGGCGGAATATGCAACTCCCGGTCGCGACGGCAGGAGCGTCATATTGCAGATCGTCGGCGGGAAGTCGTAGCCGCCGCGTTCGTGATATCGGTCGCCGACAGGGACGGCAAACAGCACCGTCGACAGGACCGCTGATCGACAAGCGCAGCGCTGCGGTAGTCCTTCGCGGAACTCAGCCGATGTTGGTTTCCAGAAACCGGGCCAAAGTGTGGAAGTCGCTTCCCGGTGGAATAAAGCGAACAACGGTGACCAGAGTTTCCGGGTCGACAAGGTTTTCGAACGGAACGTAGTGCAGGTCCAGTTGGCCCGACACGGACACCATCACGCCGTTGTGTTCTTCTTCGCACAAAGCCCGGTAGGCTCCGACGCCCAGTTGACTGCCCAGCATCACGTCGAAGGCATGCGGCCGGGCACAGCGGGATTCGTAGCCGAGCTGCAGACCGGTGACCTTTCGATCGACGCCGGTTCGCTTTTTGAATTCCGCCTTCACGCGTTTGGCGAACATTTTTCCGAGATCGACGTGAGCGACGGAAATGTGTCCGTGCTCGTCACGAGGCACGTCCTTCAGAGCGTCATCGGACAGGAATTCCGCCAGCCCTTCGGCCAGGACGATGACGCCGTAATCCTTGCCCTGTTTTTCGCTGCGGTACTTCATGACGCGGACGATCTTGTCGACGACCTTGTCAATATCCATGACCTTCCGTTCGGGAGTCGACTCGTGTGACGCATAGCGCTCGTCGATATCCTCCACGCTCAGAACCAGGCTGGCTTCGCCGGCGATCGCGGCTCCGTAGGCCAGCCAGCCGGCGCTGCGTCCCATGCTTTCGACAACGAAGTAGGCTCGCGACGCTTCCGCATCCGCGTGCAGATTGCGGATTTCCGTGCCCAGAGTTTCCACGGCGGTGAAATACCCGAACGTGAAGTCGATTCCCATGTAGTCGTTGTCGATCGTCTTCGGAACGTGGACCACGGGAATCTGCTTGCTGCCGGCCGGCAGACGATCCTGAAACATCTTCAGCTTGTTGGCTGTCTTCAGCGTGTCGTCTCCGCCGATGGAAACCAGTGCGTCGACACCCAGCGAACAAAGGCCGTCGTAGACTCGCTTCAGCGGAGCCGACTTTTCCGGATCCTGCAGGTCCGCGGGACTGGTGACGTGTTTTCCGGGATTGGCCCGCGCCGTTCCGATCAGAATGCCCTGCTTGCTGCGAGTCCGGCGGAGCATGACTTCGTGCAGATTGATGTAGTCGATGCCTTCGCGCAGCGGATTCTCGGGCGTGTAATCCGTCAGGCTGGAGTAGCCGTACTTGATACCGACGACTTCGATACCGTTGTTAAGACACGAAATCGCGCACGTCGAAATGACTGCGTTGGCGGCCGGAGCCGGACCGCCGGCAAACAACAGAGCAACTTTTTTGATAGCGTGAGTCATAGCTTTGAATACCACAGCGTAAGTGACATCAGGAAGTGGGCTGTCAAATTTCATCAGCCCGAAAAATGAACCGATCACCGAACAACTTCCGGCGGAGCTGTGCCGCTGCACAGCCGGGAAGGCCATTTGGGTCCGTTTAGGCGATCGCAGGACGAGTCATGGCCGGCCCGCTTTAACGGCAGTCATCGGCTTCCGGCGGCAACTACCACGTGCGTTCGACAAACGTGGTATCGACTGTGCCGTCAACGAATGCCGAATGATTAAACATCTTCTTTGCCAGCGGCAGTGTCGTGTGAACGCCTTCCACGACAAATTCACGCAGGCAGCGCCTCATGCACGAAATCGCTTCGTCACGAGTCGGCTTGTGAACAATCAGCTTGCCGATCATCGAATCGTAATACGGACTAATGGTGTAGTTCTCGTAGACGTGCGAATCAAACCGAACTCCGCCGCCGCCGGGAAGTCTCAGTTTTGATATTCGGCCGGGGCTTCCCCGAAAGTCGTTATCCGGATCTTCGGCGTTGATTCTCAGTTCGATGGCTGAACCGTTGCAGGGAATGTCCTGCTGCGTGAACTGCAGCTTTTCTCCGGCGGCGACCAGAATCTGCTGCTTGATCAGATCGATTCCCGTGACCATTTCCGTTACCGGGTGTTCGACCTGAATTCGGGCATTCACCTCGATAAAGTAGAAGTTGTGGTCCCTGTCGACGATGAATTCGACGGTCCCGGCATTCTGATAGCCGGATTCCTGAATCAGCCGGACGGCGGCCGCGCAGATCTTTGAACGGATTTTGTCGGGCAGGTTCGGAGCGGGGCTTTCTTCGATCAGCTTCTGATGCTTGCGCTGCATCGAACAGTCACGTTCCCACAGATGCACCGCGTTTCCGTGCGAATCCGCCAGCACCTGAACTTCGACGTGCCGCGGACGTTCGACGTACTTTTCCAGATAGACACCGGCGTTGCTGAACGCCTTTTCGGCTTCGGCCGAGGCGGCCTGCAGACCGGCGCGCAGCGACACTTCATTCCCGGCGACTCGCATGCCCTTCCCGCCGCCGCCGGCCGTGGCCTTGATCAGAACCGGGTAGCCGATTTCCCCGGCGATCCGCACAGCTTCGTTGACATCGGAAATCAGTCCTTCGCTGCCCGGCACGCAGGGAACCTTCGCGGCCATCGCGATCTTCCGGGCGCTGACTTTGTCGCCCAGCTTTGACATCGCTTCATGCGGCGGTCCGATGAATTCGATGTTGCACTTGCGGCAGACTTCGGCGAAGTGAGCGTTTTCGGAAAGAAAACCGTAGCCGGGATGAATGGCCTGAACGTTGCCCACTTCAGCCGCGCTGATAATGCGGTTGATCAGCAGATAACTTTGCGACGCCGGAGCCGGGCCGATGCACCAGGCTTCGTCGGCGAGATCCAGGTAATGAGATCCCCGGTCGGCTTCACTGAACACGGCAACGGTTTCGATGCCGAGTTCCCGGCAGGCTCGAATGATCCGCAGAGCGATCTCGCCGCGGTTCGCAATCAGGATTCGTTGAAACATGGAGGCGGATTCCGTCGGTTAAGCCGGTTCGATTCGAAACAGCGGCTGGCCGAACTCGACCGCGTCGCCGTTTTCGACGAGGATCTCAACAATCCGGCCGGATTTCTCCGCGGGAATCTGGTTGAACACCTTCATTGCTTCGATGATGCAGACAACGGTTTCCGGCCCCACGACCGAACCGACTTTCACAAACGCGTCATCTTCCGGGCTGGCCGACGAATAAAACGTTCCGACGGTTGGAGCGTCGATTGTGATGCCCTTCGGTGCAGCAGCCGCGGCGGGTGCTGCTGCAGGAGCGGGACTGGCCGGCGCCGCAGAGGGCAACGGCGCAGAAGCAACCGGAGCGGCGAACGACATTCCGGCCGGCATCGCAACCTGTTTCGGTCCGCGACGAACTTTCCAGGATTCGCCGTCTCGAGTGAGGTTGGCTTCCGTGACGCCGAACTTTTCCATCAGTTGAAGCAGACGGCGAAATTTCAGTAAATCGAAGCCACCTTTATCGTCGGATTCGGGTGTTTTGGGCATTTGATGATCTCGTGGGATAAGCACGTCAGAAAGCGCAGAACGCCTGCCTCAGCCGTGAAAATTCGGGGCACAGCTTCGTGAAACGGCCGGAATTATGCAAGGAAATCCATCACTGCCTGTTCGAATTCCCGTGGAACAGAGGTCAGGACTTCACATCCGTCTTTCGTGACCAGCACATCGTCCTCAATCCGCACACCGAACCTGTCCCGCAGATAAATCCCCGGCTCCACAGTGACCACCGTTCCCGGCCGCAACGTCTCCTCTGACAGGGGGCTTAACCGGACGGATTCGTGAATTTCCAGGCCGAATCCGTGCCCCAGGCCGTGACCGAAGTGCCGGCCATACCCGGCGTCGGCGATCATGCCGCGCGCAACGGCGTCGACATCCCGGCAGAGGACTCCCGGTTTGATGGCCGCGATCGCCGCCTGCTGAGCGGCCAGCACCGTTTCGTACACCGTGCGCATTTGCTTCGTCGGTTTGCCGGTGATGAACGCGCGAGTCAGATCGCTGCGGTAGCCTGTCCGCGTTTCGGCTCCCCAGTCGATCAGCAGCATCGGCGATTCGCCGACGCGCAGGTCGCCCGCGTGAGCATGAGGCAGGGCTCCCGTCGGCCCGACGCCCACAATGGGTTCGAACGCCGGGCCGTTGGCTCCGAAGTCTCGCATCGCGGCTTCCAGCAGATAACGAATCTCCCGCTCCGTTTGATCCGGCCGCAGACTGCTGCAGACAACGCTGATTCCTCGTTCCGCCATCGCAATCGCGTCACGAATCTGCTGCAGTTCCCAGCGATCCTTGACCGAGCGAAGCCGCTCCGTCAGGTCACTGGTCGAAACAAGTTCGACGTTTGGCAGCTTTTCGGCCAGAACCGCGTGCTGTGCGACGGTCAGATGATCCGCTTCGATCCCCAAGCGCTTCACCTTTGTCTTCTGAAGCAGTTGAGAAACGAATTCCATCATCGAAGTCGTGGCGTCGCGAATGACGGCCTCCACGCCGGGGCATTCGGTGGCCAGTTGAGTCTGATATCGCGTATCGCTGATAAGCACTGTTGTCGCCGAGCTGACAAACAGCCACGTCGAATCGCCGCTGAATCCCGTCAGATACCGAACATTCGCCACACCGCTGACCAGCAGCCCGTCAATTCCGGGAACTTTTAGGCTTCGAACCAGCCGGCTCCGGCGAGAAGCATAGTTGGGACCTGTCATCGACTGGATATCTCCGCTGACTGCTGAAGTGTCGCGAGGGAGTGCCTCGGAAGGGAGGCCAAAGAAAGAATCTACAAAGATAGGTGGCTGCGCAGGGGACCATAGGCTGACGCTTCCTTTGATTCCAGCATTGGTCGGTCGACCGCCACTCGGAAGCCGCCTCGAGGAATTCCAGCCACGTTGCCGCCACGCTGTTTTGGATTCACCCGCAGCAGTTTCTGCCGGTCCTTTGCGACACAGGTTAATCACGGCCAATTCTTCCGCGACGTGCGGTCCATTGCGTCTTGCTGCAACCGAACGTCACCGGTAGGGTCAACCAGGGTACGAGGTTACTCCGGTACAGATCCATTCAAATCGGCATCGACCAGAAGTGCATTTGGCGAACTCCGTAATGTCTTGGTTATACCCCTGACGCGCGATCCCGAGGAGACGAAAGTGACGTACGACACGCGCTGGATCTGGTTCATTGCGTGGCTGGTTGTCACGGCGATGTGCGGTGGTTGCGTCGTTTCAAGCGACTCGAACCGCGGTCTCGCCAGTCGTTCCGGAGTGGCGGGTGTTCAGCAGGTAAGTTTTGAAACGGAATCACCACGAAAGATCCATGTTGTCAGTCACGGTTGGCATACGGGGATTGTCCTGCCAACCGCTGACGTTTCCCCTGGGATTTGGCCGGAGGTGGAGGCATTTCGAGATTACGCATTCGTCGAAATCGGTTGGGGCGACGAAGGCTTCTATCGCATGGACGGGCTTCAGGCCGGGACGCTTTTCAAGGCTGCTTTCCTGCCAACACCGAGCGTCCTGCACATTGCAGCATTCGAATCGCCACCGACTGAAGTCTTTCAGGTCAGCGATATTATCGAGGTTCCCCTGGCCCAATCGCAATTTGCTAACCTTTGCAGATTCGTTGCGGAATCGTCGGAGCGTGGGTCCGATGGAAGAGCAGTTGATTTGGGGGAAGGCCGTTACGGGTATAGCCGTTTCTATCGTGGCCGCGGTAGCTACTTCCTGCCAACAACTTGCAATGTCTGGACGGCAAGGGCCCTTCAGGCCGCCGGGCAGCCCGTGACACCCAGTCTCTGCGTGACGGCCGACGCCGTTGTGCGCCAGACAAATCGATTCGGCTATCAGTTGCAGGAGGCAGATCCCGGACTCAAACGCGCCATGTTGCGAGCCTCCTCGGACAGCAACTGAATTCTTCCAAACACCGGCCGTATAGGTGGGTCGCGACTCAGGGTGCTCCGCGGCGGCAAAGCAATTACCGCTTGCTGCATCAACTGCGTCCTCGCTGTCCGCGTAGAGATTCCGAGAGCGTAACGATATAACCCCGGCCCCGCGGTCACTCGTTTCGGTCGCGGCTTCTGTTCGGTGGTTCCTGGCGGCGTTCATTTGTGCGGACGCCGAACAGGCCTCGCCCTTCCTTCGAACAAGATTTCTCAGCATGATTGAGGTTCAGCTTCCCGACGGGACCGTTCTTGAAAAACCCGACAATGTGACCGCTCTGGACGTCGCTGCCGGTATCGGTGAACGTCTGGCTCAGTCGACCGCCGCCGCCAGTATCGACGGGAAAGCGGTCGACGCCATGAGACCTCTGGCGGAACTGACGGACAAGCGTCCCGTGCCGCTGACGCTGCTGACGACTCGCGACGAAGCGGCGCTGGGGGTCATGCGGCACAGTTGTGCTCACGTCATGGCGCGAGCTGTGATGCGGCTGTACGACGGCGTCGGGCTGGCGTTCGGACCGACTCTGGGTAACGGATTCTACTATGACTTTGACCTGGCCACTCCGATCAGCGAAGACGATTTTCCCCGCATCGAAGCGGAGATGCAGAAGATCATCAAAGACGCGGAGCCGTTCGAACGATTCACGATGTCCCGCGACGATTCGCTGAAGTTCTGCACCGATCTGAATCAGGAACTGAAGGTCGAACATATCGGCAGCGGCCTGGCCGACCACGGCGAACTGAGCTTCTATCGCCAGGGAGAATTCGTCGACCTGTGCCGCGGTCCGCATATTCCGCACGCCGGACTCATCAAGGCGTTCAAGATCCTCAGCGTCGCCGGTTCGTACTGGAAGGGAAACGCCGCCAACAAACCGCTGCAGCGAGTCTACGGAACCGCGTTCTTCGATCGCAAAGATCTGAAGGCCTATCTGGAACAGATTGAAGAAGCGAAGAAACGCGATCACCGGGTGCTCGGCAAGCGTCTGGGACTCTTCACGATTACGTCGGACGTCGGGCAGGGGCTTTGCCTGTGGCTGCCGAAGGGAGCAACCATCCGGGCGACTCTGGAGGAATTCATCAAAGCCGAACTTCTGCGGCGAGGCTACGAGCCCGTGTATTCGCCGCACATCGGTCGCGTCGAACTTTACGAAACCAGCGGCCACTTTCCCTACTACCGCGATTCGCAGTTCGCACCGCTGTTCGGGCATTCGGCCGGACAACTCGTGGACCACTGGATTCGTTGTCTGGATCCGAATGACCAGGATGTTCAGCCGCCGTCCGCTGACGATGAAAGGAAGCTGCTGGACGCCGCGAAGGTACTTGGGTTCGACGTCGATGACTTCCCCGTCAACGGCTCCGACGCGGAAAAACATGACGTCCTGCGCCGCTGGGAAAAGCAGCAGGAACGATTCCTGCTGAAACCGATGAACTGTCCTCATCACGTGCAGATGTACAAGGCCATTCCGCGAAGTTATCGCGACCTGCCGGTGCGGCTGGCCGAATTCGGGACGGTCTATCGGCATGAGCAATCCGGTGAACTGAACGGCATGCTGCGAGTTCGCGGGCTGACTCAGGACGACGCCCATCTGTTCTGCACGCCGGAGCAGGTCGAGCAGGAGTTCAAGGATACTCTGGGGTTGGTCAAGTATGTGCTGGAAGCCGTCGGCCTGGAGGATTATCGAGTCCAGCTTTCATCGCGCGACCCGGATTCCGACAAGTACGTGGGCGACGTGGAACTGTGGGAGAACGCTCAGAATGTGCTGCGCAAAGTGCTGACCGAAGCCGGTCTGGACTTCATCGAAATGCCCGGCGAAGCAGCGTTCTACGGCCCAAAGGCGGACTTCATGGTGCGAGACTGCCTGGGTCGCGAATGGCAGCTTGGAACCGTGCAACTGGACTACAACCTTCCGCTGAGATTCGATCTGGAATACACCGGCAGCGACAACCGGCCGCACCGTCCCGTGATGATTCATCGGGCTCCCTTCGGTTCCATGGAACGCTTCGTCGGCATGCTGATCGAACACTTCGCCGGCGCATTTCCGCTGTGGCTGGCTCCGGAACAGGTGCGAGTACTGCCGTTAAGCGAAAAATCGGACGACTACGCGAAGGAGATTGCCGGCAAACTGCGACAGGCGGGATTCCGGGTCACCACCGATCTGCAAAGCGCCAAGCTGCAGGCCAAAATCCGCGACGCTCAGGTGGACCTGATTCCGTACATGGCGGTTGTCGGCCCCAAGGAAGCCGAACAGAATGCCGTCGCCCTGCGCTGCCGCATCGATGGTGATCTGGGAGTCATGCCTCTGGACGCTGCAATCGCCAGGCTGTCCGAAGAACGCGACAAACGAACAATCCGCCAGGTCGTTAAGTCATCGTTCAGCGGCCTGGAAGGCGAAACCGGGGAAGTCGATGAGTACTGAGGCGAGGGCCAGATGAGCTGTTACCTGCCCCTCGCCTAATTCCTTGCAGCGGAAACACGCCTCTTTTTCAAAGGGCAACGTGGCGGTGTCTCGGCGAGACACGACTTCATTGCGTCATCTCAATGAGTTTGCAACCGGCCCAATCCGGGAACCGCGACGCTCGATCGACGGTGTCCGCTGTTTTTTCCAGTCAACAACTGCCGGCGGCGCAGTGCTGAGCACCCGGACGCGGCGTCGCCATCCGTGCCGATCCGTCACGACAGCGTGCCGATTCGCACGGCGCGCGAGGGGTCGGGACACGCTGTCACGCCGGGTTCTCTTCGGCGCGATCTTTGCAATTGCCAGGCAATTGCGAACTGTGATGTCGGCGTGACCACAGGTAATCGAATGTCAGCGGGCGGAGGATGGAATCATGGCGGCAAAACCACGAATTGCGGTTCTGGGGGGAGGATTCGGCGGGCTCGAATCTCTGTTCTATCTGAAGTACAAGCTCGGTGACCGTGCGGATCTGACTCTGGTCAACGACAGTCAGAAGTTTCTGTTCAAACCGAACACGATCTACATCCCGTTTGGCGACGAGCCCGAGAAGTTCGAAGTCGATCTGATCAAGCCGCTTCGAAAACAATCGATCGAACTTGTCACGTCGCACGTGGAGAGCATCGACCCGGACAGTCAGACGGTCTTCACGAAAGACCGGCCGGTGAACTACGACTACCTTGTCGTGGCGACCGGCGCGAAGATGCGGTCGGAGGAAATTCCGGGGCTCTACGAACACGCCATCACCGTGTGGACTCCCGATGACATGCTGCGCCTGAGGGACCGGATCGCGTGGGCCAAAGAACGAGCGGCGGGGAACAATCGCACGAAGTTTCTGTTTCTGGTGCCTCCCAACAACCGGTGTTCCGGGCCTTTGTATGAAATGGTCCTGATGCTGGATACGCACCTGCGCCGGGACGGCAGTCGCGATCACATTGACCTGGTCTACGCCACAAAGGAAGAAGCGTTCATTGAAGCGTTTGGTCCGCGGCTGAATACCGTGGTCACGGACGAGTTCCGCGAACGCGGCATCGAAGGCCATAAGGGCTACGTTGTCACGGGGATTGAACCCGGACGCGTGTCGTTTCAGAACGGGCAGCAACTGACGTATGACGTTCTGGTGAGTTTTCCGCCCTACGTGGCTTCGACTTCGTTTCAGCAGCTTCCCACGGACGATCGCGGTTTCATTCAGGTGGAACACGACAGTCGGCGGGTGGTCGGTCAGGATCGAATCTTTGCTGTGGGTGACGCGGCCAACTTTCCGATCAAGCAGGCATTCCTGGCTCTTCTGCAGGGAGACGCGGCGGGCGATCACCTTGCCGCTGAAGTCCTGGTGGACAAGCCGTCGGTCAACTTCGAGCCGATGAGCATGTGTGTCATGGAAGAGCTGAACAAAGCCACGTTCGCTCAGGTACCGCTGAAATATACGGACGACCCCGACAAACCGGTGGCTGTCGATCTGGACGATACCGACCATTACAAGGTCGGCGTTTCTCCGATCTGGCGGATGGGAAAGGCGGTTCTTGGGTTCTATCTGCCGTGGCGATTCGGTCACGGCAAGCCGTTCCACGCGGGCTTCGCCTGGGACGCGATGGACGCCGGACTGAAGGTCATGTCGAAAGTTCTCGCCAAATGACGAACCGTGGTGCGGGAAAAGCGTGAGCGGCGCGTCGGTGCCGGATAAAATCGCCGGGCCATGTTTGTCAATCAGCACTATCTTCAGCACCTGCTGAAACCGGAACACTACACGTCGCGTCAGCACCATGAACGGGAGCTGCAGGAACTGTTTCGGCCCGCATGGAATCTTGTGGCCGCGAAGTCCGAACTTCCGCGGTCAGGAGATTTTCTGACGGTCGATCTGTTCGGCGAACCGCTGCAGATTCGCAACGTCGATGGAACTTTCGTCGCGTTTCAGAACGTCTGCCCGCATCGGCACTGCCTGCTGACTCACGAAGTTCACGGCCACAGCGCGGCCATTCGATGTCAGTACCACGGCTGGGAGTTTCGCGAAAACGGCCGCACGGGACGAGTGCCTGACGCTCGCTGCTTTCGGCCGTGGGACCGTGACAACGCTCAGCTTCGGATGCACCGGCTGGAATCCTGCGGCGATCTGCTGTTCGTCAATCTGACCGCAGACGCAGTCCCGCTGCAGGATTGGTTGGCGCCGTACCTTGACGAAACGGTTCAGGCGTTTCAGGCTCCGGCATGGCAGATGAAGTACGTGTGGGAGTACGACTGCGACTGCAACTGGAAGGTTCCCGTCGAAAACACGCTGGAGTCCTACCATGTACCGGCGCTGCATGAAAAATCGCTGGGCAACTTTCTGCCGAAGGAAGAATCTTCTCACCATACGCTCCACAGTCGATTCACGGCTCTGGACTACGACGCCGGCTCGCCGCTCGAAGCGTGGCAGGCGCGGCTTAACAAGTGGCTCGGCGGGGAACCGACCTGGGAGTACCGGCACCGCCACATTCACCCGAACCTGATTCTGTGTTCGACGGACACCATCAACTACGCGCTGATGTATCTGCCGACGTCACCCCGCACGGTGAAGGTGCGAGTTCGGTTTTTTGCCATTCGCGGCTCACGGTCCGGTCCGCTGGCGAGCCTGCTGTCGTGGGCGGCGTGGCGATTCGCGAAAGCCAAGACACTGGAAGTTCACAACGAAGACCGCGACGTCTACAACGCCCAGCAGCGAGGGCTGGAAGTCAGCGGTCATCGAGGCGTCATCGGAACGCGGGAAGAGCGCATCTATGTCTTTCAGCGATACCTTCTGGAATCGCTCGGGCTGCCGGTGCCGCACGATTTCCGGGACGAAGGCACTGACCCCGACGGCCAGACAGCGGCGCAGGATTCCCGCGGCCGGACAGAGTAGAACCGGATGAAGCTGACTTCCTCGCAACGGCGATACCTGGTTCTGTATCAGTGTCTGCTTCCGATGCTGATCAACATCGTCGTTTGTGGTCTGATTGGTGCCGTCGACTATCGAGGCCTCAACACACTTCCTGTTTTGGAGCCTCCGAAAAGTGTAGCGGTTGACCTGGCGGCAACATCATTTCTGCTGCCGTTTCTGACGTGTCTGATCGCAACACCGCTGGTTCGGCGAGACATCAGACGCGGTACTGTGTCATCGCTTGCAAAGAAGGATCAGCAACCGTCCGCCGGTCTGCCGCCGGCTCGAATGCCATTACTTTTGCGAGCACTGCTGATCGGGGGAACGGGAGCAGTCGTCGTCGGTTCTGCGGCGATGATCGTGGTCTCGATGCTGCCGGTGCCGACAGTCGCGGTGAGCAAGTTTCTGTTCTGGAAACTGACATTCGCGGGGTTCTACGGAGCCGCTGTGACGCCGTTCATCGCGTTGCTGGCGATGGCGGAACCAGCCGAATCGTTGTGAGCCCGCGCGTGCGCACCGTTGCATCGCATGTGAAGGTCATGCGGGTTCTTCGGGCAGTTCGGGCGGCACGGAATGCGCCATAAGTGTTCACCCGACTGGGCAAAACCCCGCGCAAATGTCGTCCTGAGACCAACTCGCGGGTTCCGGTGAAGTCGATCATTCCGACAGCGGGCAGGAGTCATCGTCGCGGCATACCGCTGACCGTGGCTCATCTGAACCCATTGACACGGAGGTCGTCGTGGTGCAGTACGCACACATATTCACAGCTTCGAGACCACGCATTGCCAGTTGTGCTCGCAGAGCCCGGAAGTGCCTGCTGTCGGCGGCCGTGACCGCGTCAATCGCCTGCAGCACCGCTCGCGCCAACGATGTTTTGATCAACGGCGTTCCCGGCCCCGGTGATTCATCGCCGGCATTCATTCTTGTCGACCCCGGCCTGAACGACGACGTCATCATCAATGTCGACACAATCGACATTATCGGACCGGCGGCGGACACGATTCGAGTCAACGGCCAGGCAGGGTCCACGCTGCTGAACGTCGCGGCGGGGCGATCGGTTTCCGGAGCGACCAGCACGGGCGTGTATCTGCGTTCGACGACGGGAAACATCGGCGCTGTCATCGATGGAAGCGTGACGTCTGCGTTCAACGCCGTGACGCTTGACGCTCGGTTTGCCCCTGCCGGTGGAAACGTCAGCCTCTCAGGTGCAGGCAGCCTGTTTGGAACCGGCGGCACCGCGGCGTGGCTGCTTTCGGACACGGGCTCCGTCAATCTGGACGGCTTCAGTTCGATCACAGCAGGCGATCGCGGCGTGTACGTCAACTCAGGCGGCACGGTCAATCTGGGAACGAACTCGCGGCTGGGAACGATCACGGCCGGCACAACCGGCATCGAAGTCGAACTGGCGCTGGATCCCGCGAACAACGGTCCGATCACAATCAACGCGTCCGACATCACGGCGAACGGTGGTTTCGGAATTCGGACGCGCGCGTTCGAAACGGATACGGCCATCAGTCTCAGCGGAACTCTGCGGTCCGTCGGAGGCGCCGGCATTTACGCGACGTCCACGACCGGAAACATCGTCATCGGCGGCGAAGGGACCGGCAGCGTCGACGGCGGCACGGCAGGTATCATCGCGGACTCGCGCTTCCTGCCGCCCGGCGGAAACATCGTGATCTCCGACTTTGCGTCGGTGATGGCAGCCGACACGGGCATCTGGGCTCTGGCGGACATCGGTACGGTCAACGTCGAAAACATCGCCTCTATTACTTCCGTCGGCCACGGGGTGCATGTCGAATCCAGCGGGTTGGTCAGTGTTGGTCAAACGACTCCCCTGGGACCAATTTCAGCCGGCGGAAACGGGATCTTTGTCGATCAGCTCTTCGACGCCACGAACAACGGACCGCTGTTCATCGGGGCCACGGACATCACGTCGGGAGCACACGGCATTCGTGCCATCGCGTGGGACGGCTTCACGCAGATTCAGGCCAATGGAGCAATTTCCGCCGGCTTTACTGGAATCTACGGCACCTCGACGACCGGGAATCTGGTGATCGACGTAGCCTCCGGAGCCAGCGTTCGCGGGGGACACTTCGGCGTTCTGACGGAAACCACGACGGGCCGCGCGATCGTGAACAACGCCGGACTCATCGGCAACACGGCCGACACCGGAGCCGCTTCAGACGCCGGAGCGGACGCATTCCGAGTCGGATCCGGAAACGCCGTGCTGAATAACTCCGGAAGCGTTGTCGGCCGCATCGACACAACCGGATCCAATTCCTTTGTTCTGGACAACCAGGCGGGCGGCGTCTGGACGCCGTCGCGGGGAATTGTGCCGTTTCGAGGTTCGGATGACGCCATTGACAACTATGGCCGCATCAACATTCGTTCCGGCTGGACGGTCTTCGATCAACTGGAAATCCTTCGCAACCACCGCGGCGGGCTGATCGACCTGAGCTACGGGCCGGACGCGACGGATCACCTGGTCGTCGGCGACTTCAATGCGACTGACGGCAGCCAGTTCACATTCAACTTCGACGCTTCCGCCGCCAACAACGCGGGAGAAGGCTATGACAATTCCACTGACGGTACGGGAACCGCCGACACGATCGTTGTCGATGGAACTTCGTCAGTGTCCGGCCGTTCGATCGTCAACATCGTGTCGATCGGCGGAGCTCCCACAGCCGAGACCGGATCGGTGTCGCTGATCTACACCGGCGTCCGCATCGGAGCGCCGGCACCCGATGCTATCGTGACGCCGTCGTCGTTTTTCAGTTTCGGGTCGGGGAATCCGACAACCGGCGCGTCGATGTTCTATCTTGTGGACGACGGTAACGGCGGCCTGTATCTGCAGTGGGGGCCGAACAACAATTCGCCGGCGCTGCTGGGTGCGTTCATGGGAGGCTACCTGGCAGACAACCAGTTCGCTCCAAGTGCCATCAATGCGGCGGTCGGCAAACTGGGAACGATTGTCGGAGGCGTCGGACCTCTGGGCGGCCCGTCCGGCGGCGGCGTTGTCGGGCGCATCGGTGATGATGCGTCGATGAGCATGCTGGCTCCGCGAAGTTCGCGCTGTCGCAACGGCCGGTTGTTCAACACGTGGTTTCTGGTGGGAAGCGCGGGAGCCGGCTATTCACCGGGCGGCCAGGGCTCGACGGTCGGCTTCGCGGCGGGAATGGAGCGAGACCTGTCGGACGTGACCGACGCCGAATGCGGCCGCACGGCTCTGGGAGCGTTCTTCTTCGACAACCAGACCAATGATCGCTGGCTGAGCGGTTCGTCGTTTTCCCAGGCCAACGGGCTGGGAGCCTACGTGCGAGCCGGCGGAGGCGACGGCTGGTACGGGTCACTGATCGGCTCGCTGGCATGGTCGGATACCGACCTGGTCAACAGCATGTATAACTCGACCGGAAACCAGGACAACACGGGTTATTCACTGGTCGCGCTCGGCGGTTATCTCATTCCCGTCACCGACGCCGCGTCACTGGATTTTCGAGGCATCGCGTCCTACGGAAACGTGAATGGTAAAGCGTTTACCGACAGCAACGCGATGACCATTAACGGCACGGATTCCGGAATCACAACGCTCGGCCTGTTGTCCGGAATTAACTACCGCCTGACCGGACGTCAGAACGTGTTCGCTCGCGCGGGAGTGAAGTGGATTGATCTGAACCGGGATATCGTGACCGTCACTGCCTTCCAGCGAGGTTCCGTGAATGCTGTCGTCGGCAGCGTGGAGTTCGGGTATCGCGAAGCCATCACGAAAAATGTGACGTTCGATGCCTGGCTGTCCGGCGACTTCGGCGAATACTTCGCCAGCGGGGGCGGACGCGTCGGGCTGACCATCGGCCTGTAGCGGAATCACGCCGGGTACGTCTTGAGCCTGTCCGCGACCGGCCGCGGCCGCGTTCCACAACCACTGGGGAGCTGCAAACAAGGCGATCGCAGCGACAGCACAAATGCCGCCGGCTGCCATCGCCGCGACGGAATGCCGTTGCGGTTCCGTGTCGGTGGCCGCGTCGAGATACATGACGGCGACGATTCTCAGGTAGTAATACGCGGAAATCACCGCGTTGACCGCCAGAACAACCGCCAGCACGCATCCGACTGTCGAGCTGTCTGACCAGGCGGCCAGAAACAGGTTCAGCTTTCCGAGAAACCCGGCCGTCGGCGGAAGTCCGCTGAGCCCGAACAGGCAGACCGTCATCAGAACTGCCGCAACGGGCTGCGTTCGGCTAAGCCCTGCCAGATCAGTCACTGCTCGAACGGGACGTTCCGCTGATCCGGCGGCCGCGATCATCGCGAACACACCGATCGTCATCACTCCGTAGATCGCTAGATAAAACAGCATCGAAGTCACGCCGCTGGCTGACGCGGCGTGGTCTCCGATCGTCAGCCCCACCAGCATGTAGCCGGCGTGAGCAATGCTGGAATATGCCAGCAGCCGATGCAGATGCTGTTGCCGCAGCGCCAGCACATTGCCGACGATCATCGTCAGCACCGCCAGAGTGCTCAGCAGCGCGCTGACTGCCGGACCCGGCACCCAGTGCAGCAGGGTCGTCGATCCGGCACTCATCGACAGCAGCCGCAACAGTGCCGTCAGTCCGACCAGTTTCGGAACAAAGGACAGCATCGCGGCGGAAGACGAAGTCACGCCCTGAAACACATCCGGTGCGTAAAAATGAAATGGCACGGCAGCCACACGAAAACTGAGTCCGGCAAGCAGTAGCACCAGCGCCAGTTTCATCATCATCGGATCGCCTGACTGGACGGAAGCCGACAGCCGATTCGCGATGGCCGTCATGCTGGTCGTTCCCGCGATGCCAAATATCCAGGCGAGACCGTACAGAACGAACGCCGAGGAAAAGATGCTCAGCAGAAAATACTTGATCGTTGCTTCACGCGTCAGTCGGTCTCGGCGAGGCAGGTACAGCAGGACGTATGTAGGAATGCTGACCAGTTCCAGTCCCAGAAACAGGCCGACCAGATCATTGGCCGCGGCTACGAAGTTGGTGCCGGCAATGATCGCCAGCAGGCAGGCATGTGCTTCGGCGGAATGGCCGTCGTCGATCTGATCCCACAGAACAAGTGCCAGCAGAGTTCCTCCCGCCAGCGACAGGCCGCGAACAAACCAGGCGAACTCATCGGCACGGAAGAAACCCGCAGACGAAACCAGCACTGGTGAATGCCACCAGGCGATACCGGCGGCTGCAATCGCCGCCAGCGACAGAATCCCCCAGCGGTGACGCAAGCCTCGCGCGACGTCGCCCGTTTCCGTCGCAAGAAACGGAGCCGTCAGAAACATGACGCAGACGGCGGCCAGCAGAATGACTTCGGGAACAATGCGTTCGATCGCGCTGTTGATGAGCGAATAGTCAGTCACGAGGCGACTCCGCAGGCAGGAAAACCAAAGTGTGCGATGACGTCGCTGCCGCGGCGGTTGTGATGTCGTCGGTCAACGCGTGAGGTGCCCCGGGCGAAAGCGCAGCGGCGGTGTCCGGTTCAGCAGCGTCGAAGCGTGCGGCGAGCGACTGAATATCCGGCTGTATCAGATTGATCAGCGGCATCGGTCGAACGCCGATCCACAAGCACATCGCCGCAATCGGCGCGAGTGACAGAAATTCGCGAAAACTCAGATCGCGCGCGATGCGGGAGTCTTCGCCGTGCGATTCCTTCAGATTTCCGAAGAACATGTGCTGCAGAGCCGTCAGCAGATACCACGCTCCCAGCACAACGCCGGCAGCTCCGATGATTCCATACAGCGAATGACGTCGGAACATTCCCGCCAGCGACAGGAACTCGCCGACAAAACCGTTCAGTCCCGGCAATCCGATACTTGCCATTGATATGAAGACCATGCTGCAGCCGATCAGCGGCAGCCGCGACGCCAGGCCGCTCAGGTCGTCCAGCATCCGCGTGTGATAGCGTTCGTAAATCATCCCCACGATCAGGAACAGTGCGCCGGTGGACAAGCCGTGGTTGATCATCTGCATCACGCTGCCGGTCAGGCCTTCCGTGTTGAGCGCAAACAGACCCAGCGTGCAGAATCCCAGGTGAGCCACGCTGCTGTAGGCCACAAGCTTCTTCAGATCCCGCTGAGCCAGAGCGCAGAGAGATCCGTACACAATACCAATCACCGACAGCAGCCCGATCGCGGGCAGTCCGGTCGTGACGCAGGCTTCCGGAAACAGGGGCAGACACAGTCGCAGGAATCCGTACGTTCCCAGTTTCAGCAGAACACCCGCCAACAGGACGCTGCCGGCCGTCGGGGCTTCGACATGAGCCAGCGGCAGCCAGGTGTGAAACGGAAACACGGGAACCTTGATCAGAAAACCGGCGGACACCGCCAGGAAGAGTTTCACCTGCATTGCCGGCGGCAGCGGCCGTTGCTTCAGCCATTCGGCCAGCGCCGGCAGCGACGCGGGAGTCGCCAGGCCGTCATTGGCAACATGCAGCAACAGGATGATCAGTCCGGTCAGCGTCACCAGGCTGCCGCCCAGCGTGTACAGAAAGAACTTCATCGCCGCGTGACGCCGGTCCGGTCCGCCCCAGATCGCAATCAGGAAGAACAGCGGTATCAGTGTCATTTCGAAGAACACGTAGAACTGAATCAGGTCGAAGGAACAGAACACGCCGATCAGTCCCGTTTCCAGAATCATCAGCGCCACAAAGAAATCCGCTGACCGTTCGCGAATCGCGTCCCACGATGTCAGCACCGAACAAAACGTCAGCAGTGCTGTGAGTGAAATCAGTGCCGTGCTGATCCCGTCGATTCCCAGCAACATCTGCAGTCGGACGCCGCCTTGTTCGGTCGCGTCCGACGTGTTCATCCAGTCGTGTTCGAACAGAATCTTCGGATGCACGGCAGCATCGGACACTGCGATCGAATCCATCGCGCCGTCGAACGCGGCTTTTGCCCTGGCATGCGACACGTACTGCGACATCAGCAGAACCGAAGCGCCGAGAGTCAACAGCGATCCACACACCGCGATCCACCGCGTCGTCTGGTGCGTCAACGAACTGCGGAACAACATCAGCACCATCGCGGTCGCCAGGGGAATTCCCAGGCAGGCTGTCAGCACAACGTTCATGTCAGTACTCGTCGCGTCAATGGACTGCACGATTCGTTCCCGGCGCACCGACTCCGGCCTGACAACATCGTTCGTGAGATGTCCCCATCGATGACCGGCTCGCAACGCCGGTCCGTTCGCAGGCGAAGCAAAACGTTCAGGCGCTGAAGGCTGCAAACGAATTCAGAGTCGAAGAACTCCGGCGATAACGTCGACATCGGTACGGTCCGGGAATAGTCAGGGTCAGAAACACGTCAACACAACGACGACGGCTGTGACGACACCGATCAACATGACTCCGGCATACGCGGAAAGCAGTCCGTTGTGCAGAAGTCGCGGCCACTGTCCGATCCATCGCGGAACGGAACCGGCGGCGTCAAGCAATCCGTCAATCAGATATCGATCCAGAGCGACGGCCAGCTTCGAAAGTGCCACAATCGGCAGCACGATGAAGCCGTTCAGGATTTCGTCGAGGTAAAACTTATTCAGCGACAGGCGATACAACGGTCCCATGCGCCGCGCGAACGTTCGCGGCACGCCGGGAGCCGCCACATACATCCACCATGCCGCCGCGACTCCCGCGACAGCGACAAGCGTACTGACGGCCATAACGCCCCAGTGAAGTCCGTGTGATTCCGCGGCCTGCAGTCCGCCGGACATCTGCATTCGCGATGCAAATGCGTGAGTCGGTCCCAGCAGCAAGCCGGCTCCGACCGCCAGGACCGCCAGAATTCTCAGCGGCCACGCCATAATCGCGGTCGCTTCGTGAGGATGATCGCCGGCTTCTTCCGGGAATCGTTCGTCGCCGTGGAATGTTCGGAAGTACGCTCGAAACGCGTAGAACGCGGTCAGCAGCGCGGTGACGATCGCGACGAATCGGATGGTCAGGAAAAACGAACCATACTCGGCGTGACGCGACGCTTCCGCCAGGACCGCCAGGATGTCGTCCTTGCTCCAGAAGCCGGACATCAGCGGCAACCCCGCCAGCGCCGCGGCGCCGCAAAGGAACGTCCAGTGAGTCACCGGAAGGGCTTTTCGCAGTCCGCCGAAGCGGCGCATGTCGATGACGTCTCCCATCGCATGCATCAGGCTTCCCGCAGCCAGAAACAACAGCGCCTTGAAGAACGCGTGCGTCAACAGATGAAACATCCCCGCGGTGACGGCTGACGTTGCCAGTTCGGCTCCGGCTGCCGCGGCACCCAGCGCCATGAACATGTAGCCGAGCTGACTGACGGTGGAATACGCCAGCACTCGCTTCAGATCTGTCTGCGTCAGCGCCGTCAGTGCCGCGATCAGCGCCGTGACCGCGCCGATTCCGGAAACAGCGAGTTGAGCCTGCGGAGCCAGCACGAACAGCGGAGTGCAGCGGGCCACAAGGTAAACGCCGGCGGTGACCATCGTCGCCGCATGAATCAGAGCACTGACGGGTGTGGGCCCTTCCATCGCATCCGGCAGCCAGACCGACAGCGGAAACTGAGCCGACTTGCCCATCGCTCCCAGAAACAGACACAGGCAGATCAGCGTGATCCGTTCGGGATGAGCAGCCCCCGTGGCCGCCAGCAGCGCCGGTTGGTTCAGGATGTCGTCGAACGCCAGTGAACCGAACGTTTGCCAGATCAGCAGAATTCCGGCAATCAATCCGAAGTCGCCGACACGATTGACGACAAACGCCTTCTTCGCGGCAGCGGCAGCCGACGGTTTTTGAAACCAGAACCCGATCAGCAGGTAGCTGCAAAGTCCGACCGCTTCCCAAAACACAAACAACATCAGAAAACTGCCGGACAGCACCAGCATGCACATCGAAAACACGAACAGGGATACCGCTGCGAAGAATCGGGGATAACCTGGATCGTGCCGCATGTATCCGGCGCCGAACAGCGCCACCAGCAGCGAAACTCCGGTGACCATGCTGAGCATCATGGCTGTCATCATGTCCGCCTGCAGATCAATGCGGACCGACACTGACCCGACCTGCAGCCACAAATAGCCGATTCCCGTGATCGCAGGTTTGGCGGCAGCGATCTCGCCGCTAACGTGACCGCCGCTGTCATCACTCGTCGGACCGCTGTGTGCAATCGCAGCTTGCGCGGGCGCTGACGACTGCTGCGAAGGAAGAATGTGCAGTGTCAACACCAGCGAACACACGAACGCCACGCCCAGTCCGGCCCAGCAAAACAGATGACTGCGGGCTTTCAGCAGCCGCGGTCCCGGCAGCGCGATCAGTACCGCAGCGCACAGTGGAGCGAGCGGGATCAGCCAGAGAATCTGTTGTTTCAGAGTTTCAGACATCGCGGTTCAGTCCGACAGCGAACAGTGCAGGAAGAAATGCAATATGAAAAGACTCCGGTCAGGAAAACGACGCCGGACAGCGACTCGCCGCAGGCACGGAACCGGCAGGCGTCAGTCGGGGTTCGACCCTGAGCGGTCCCGGTTCAGAATCCATTTCGAAGTTGCGGTCGGCTTCGGCCGCGGACGCGGAAACCGGGGTGGTGTCGGGGTCGCGCAGTCCGGTCCAATTTCGGATATCCAGCGAATGCGACTGCCGGTACAGCGCCAGCACGAGCGATAGCGCCAGTCCCGCTTCGCAGGCGGCGATTGTCAGGCTGAAAATCGTAAACGCCTGGCCTTCGAAATTTCGGTGCATATGACCGAACGTCACCAGCGTCAGCGACACTCCGTGCAGCATCATTTCCGCCGACAAAATCATGACGATCAGGTTTCGTCGCGTGATGAAGCCAATCGTGCCCAGCACAAACAACCCGGCGCCGATCAGCAGGAATTGTTCCGCGTCGTGAGTCATCGCGAATCGTTGCTCCGTCCCGGCGCAATCGCGATGGCTCCGACTGCGGCAATCAGCAGCACGGTCCCCGCCAATTCGACGGCAAACAGATAGTCACTGAACAGCGTTCGACCCAGCCCCTGCAGACTTCCGGCTGGATGTTGTTCATCGACAGCGCTGAGTGAATTCATGGCGGTGACTTCGATCACCGGCTGCCGGGAGCCGTTCTGCATTGTCGCAATGATGGCCAGCAGTAGCGCGAATGCCGCGAGCGTGGTCAGCAGCGGCTGATGTGATCGCTGATCACAGGCTGAGTGCCCGGCCTGCTGAGCCAGCATGACGACGAACAAGAACGTCACAATGACGGCTCCCGCGTAGACGATCATCGTCGCCGCCGCCAGAAACGGTGCGCTTCGCAACAGAAACAGCCCGCACGTACACAGTGTCACAAGAGCAAACCACAGCGCGGAATATTCGGCGGACCGGCTGGTGATCGTCAATACGCCGCAAACCAGTGCGCCGCTGCCGAACAGCCAGAACAGTCCATCCGCGACCAGATCGCCCGACAGGTGTCCGCCGGAACCGGTGAATGCAAACACACCTGCTACGGTCAACAGCAGCCCCGGCAGTTTCGGTCGCTGAGTTGTCCGGCGAGTTACCGGCATCAGCCACAGAACTCCCGCGACCCACAACAGCACAGCAGTCACCTGCAGCGGATGAAGATTCAGCCACGCGTTCACGGCGCGTCTCCCAGCTTGGTGGAACCGTACCGGCCGCGGGATTCGTTCGTGCCGCATTCACCGATCACGCCGGGACTTGATGTCCGGGCCGCTCGATCGGATGACGGAACGGACGTCGCGGGAGCCACCGTGGGCAGGTTGTCGAAGTCAGATGCCGGACCGAGTACTCCGCGATGCGTTCGCACGGGGTCGCGGCCGTTGTGCCGGGTCTGGTCGAAAATTCTGAGCAGTTTTTCCCGGTCGAAGATCATGGAATCGCGGGTGTCTCCGGTCAGATCGAAAATGTGAGTCAGTTCAATGGCATCCACGGGACACGCTTCTTCGCACATCCCGCAGTAAATGCAGCGCAGCTCGTCCAGTACAAACGACGCGGGAAACTTGTCGCGATCCGGCCAGTCGTCGGGAGCCGCCGCCGCTTCGATTTCGATGCAGCGGGCCGGACACGCGGTCGCACACATCATGCACGCGACGCACTTCACACGGTCCTGTTCGTCTCGATTCAGACGATGAACGCCGCGGTAATGCGTCGGCAGATCGGGTGAAACTTCCGGGTACTGCTGAGTCACCGTGTCCCGCCGAACAACGTGCTGAAACGTCGTCTTCAGTCCCTCTACGATGGCGGGAACAAACGTGGATTCCCAGAACCCGATTTCCGGTTCTTCCAGCCACATCACGGACTTCTTCGTAGTTGACGATGCATGAGACGCCGGCCGTGCGGACGCGGAAGTGTCCGCTGCCGGTGCGGCGGTCGTCTGTGAATGAGATTCCGTCATGGCCGTTCCGATCTGCGCGACATGGCCGCAATGTTCATCAGGTCGATCTTCGAATCGTGTTCGTACGGTTCGGCAGTCCCGGGAAGTGGACCCGCGACAAACGGGGCGACTCCTCGCAGTGCCCGTCGCTGCTCGGGCGTTACGGTAGAGCGCCGTTCGGCTGCTGCCGCGCGGAGATTCGTGCTGATGACGCCCCATGCCGTGAACAGTACGAGCGAACCTGCCAGCAGCCACCAGCGGCTGAGTTCAAAATGCCGCACGAACATCACCATCACAACATTGGTCACAGCCAGCGGGATCATGACCTTCCAGGCCAGTTCCATCAGTTGGTCAAACCGGAAGCGGGGAATTGTCCACCGCAGCATGATGATCAGCCAGATCGACGCGAACACCTTCGTCAGCAGCACGGCCAGCTTGACCAGCCAGGCTCCGAAGTACGTGCTTTCCGGCGTGGCAATCCCGGGAAAATGCCAGCCGCCAAAGAACAGAATCGATGTCAGAAAGCTGATCGTGATGACGTGTGTGTATTCGCCGAGAAAGAACATGGCCCACTTCAAAGCGCTGTATTCCGTATGCCAGCCGCCGACGAGTTCCTGTTCGCATTCCGCCAGGTCAAACGGCAGCCGATTGGCTTCGGCCAGAGAACTCGTAAAGAACAGCAGGCAGGCGAGTGGCTGGTACCAGATGTTCCAGCCGAAGAAGCCTCCCGCGGCCTGCTGATCCAGAATCTGCTCCAGGTTCAGAGAGTTCGACAGCAGCGCGATGCCCAGCACTGACATGCCCAGCGGAATCTCATAGCTCACGACCTGAGCACTCGCCCGCATGGCTCCCAGCGCGCTGTACTTGTTGTTCGACGCCCAGCCGCCCAGCACAATTCCATAAACGGCGACGCTGGTCACGGCAAAGATGAACACTAGCCCGATGTCAATGTTCGGCGCGATGATGAAACGCAGCCACGACGGAGCATCCTGCACAGGACCAAACGGCACGACTGCCAGGGCCAGCATCGTTGTAAACACGGAAATCAGCGGAGCCATCAGGTACAGCACGCGGTCGACGTGCGCCGGAATCACCTCTTCCTTCAGCAGCAGCTTGATGCCGTCCGCGATCGGTTGAAAAAGACCGGCCGGACCGACGCGATTCGGACCGATACGATCCTGCATCCAGGCGCTCAGCTTGCGTTCCAGCAGAATCAGATAGTTGCACACGCCCGGTACGGCGGCGACTACGATTCCGATCGTCAATAATGAAATCAGGGTTTCAGACATACCTGCTTCCGTCAGGTGGAAAGTGCCTCGGCCGTTTGCGGAGATGCCGCCGGTGTTCCCTGTCCCTTCAGGTTGGGACCGACCAGTCCGGCAAGTTCCGGAACGGCGGACGCGATTTCACGCCGCAGTGAATCACCGTCGAACAAGCCGATTCGCCCGCTGAGTTCCCACAGCAGTCGATTGTCCGCGCGTGTGTTGTCCGGACCCCGCACGGATCGGCGAATCATCTGCGCGAGTCCGTTGTGATTGACGAACGTTCCGTCACGTTCAACAAACGTGCCGGACGGCAGCACGTGGCTTGCGTACTTCAGAATCGGCGACGGCAGGATGTCCTGCACAATCACCTGGTCCGTTTTCGAAAACGCGTCGGCCTGTGATTCGGAAATCCATCCTTCCGGGTCGCCGCCGACGAGGTAGACGGTGCGGAAGCTGTTCCGGGACGCTTGCCGCAGCAGTTCCTCAAACGTCGGTACCGTTCCGCAGAAGTGACGCAGAACAGCTTCGACCCCGACTCGATTCGGACACTTCTCGGCTCGAATCGTGAACCTTACCGGTTCGACGACGCGGCCATCGACATCCTTCGGATACTGATCGTCTTCGCCGTCGCTGCGAACCGGCCCCAGAGCGAGCATTGCGTCGTTCGAAATGCTCGTCAGCAGACTTCCCAGCAGCCAGGCTTCTTCGACCGTCATCCACGGCGACAACACGGCCGCGAGACCACCATCCTTAGATGACGCGGGCAGCCTTAGCGCCGATCGAACCGAATGCAGCACGCAGTCCCAGTCGGACGTGACCATTCGGCCGTCGGAACGCTGCTGAGGAACCGTCAGCCGGTGTTCGGACAGCGTATACTTCCAGCCGAAGCGGCCGTCGTCGCACATGAAACTTCCCTGAGCCGCCGGGTTCGGTCGCGGACGAAGCCGGTACACGCGATCTTCGTTCTGATCCAAGAAAACACTGCAGCCCGTACTGCAGCCGGGGCACACGGAGGAACTTGTTTTCAGCCACCAGACTCGCTGCTTGTACAGAAAGTCGCTGCTGCACAAGGCTCCAACGGGACACAGATCCACAACGTTGCCGGCCAGTTTGTTGTTGCACGGATAACCCGGAAACACGTCGATCTCTTCGTGAGTTCCGCGGCTGACGACGTGAAGTTCGGACGTACCGCTGACTTCGCGAGTAAACCGGACGCAGCGAGTACACATGATGCAGCGATCGGTGAACAGCGTGATCTGGTCGCCGATGTGTTCCTTGTCCGGCTTGATGTTTTTTGGTTCGTCCAGCCGGCTGTAGCCGCGACCGTAGCGAAAACTGTAGTCCTGCAGAAAACACTCACCCGCCTGATCACATACCGGACAGTCCAGCGGATGATTCAGCAGCAGGTATTCCAGGGTGGCTTTGCGGGCTTCCTTCACTTTGGGACTGTCGGAAATAATCACGGTGCCGTCCCTGGCTGGTGTCTGACAGCCGGGCACCAGCTTCGGCTGCATCTGAACGGTGCCGTCAGATTTGCGTTCTCCGACTTCCATCAGACACATGCGGCAACTGGCGACGACCGACAATTCCGGATGCCAGCAGTACGCAGGAATTTCAACGCCGACGCGCTGAGCTGCCTGGATGCAGTTCAGACATTCGTCCGCGCCGATTTCGACGGGCTGATTGTTGATCGTCACGATGGCCATGATTCGGAATTCAGGTTTTCCAGTCGGCGGTCAATGCACCGACATCAATTGCTGAGCGGACGTGACGGTGGAACGATGTCCGCGAATATAGTCATCAAAGTCGCTGCGAAATTTCCTGATCGCGTTTTTCACCGGCCAGGCAGCTCCATCGGACAGGCCGCAGATTGTGGTGCCGGGAATGATGCCCATGGAACCTGCCACTTCCAGCAGCAGATCCGGGTCTTCCGGTCTGCCATGCCCGGAACGAATGCGATCCAGGATCTTCGTCATCCACGCGGTGCCTTGCGGCAGGGAGTACACTGGCCGCAGGATTCGTGCGACATAAACCGGCAGCAGTTGTAGAGAACGTCGACCATGCTGGTCTGATCGTCGACGACAACAACTGCGGCGGTTCCCAGACCCAGACACCCGACTTTCGCGGGACCGGCGAAGTCCAGCTTCGTGTCCAATTCGTCCGCCGACAGAAAACCCATGCTGATGCCGCCGGGAACGACTGCTTTGGCTTTCCTCCCCTTCCAGACACCGCCGGCATGTTCTTCAATCAGTTCGCGGGCGGTGACTCCCAGCGGTAGTTCAACGCAGCAGGGATGATTGACGTGACCGCTGATGCAGTACAACTTTGGGCCGTAGCTTCCTGGATCACGGGGATTCGCGGGGTCGGGAGGAACTCCGATCGACTTGAACCAGTCGACTCCGCGGCGCAGGATCTGAGTCACACAGCACAGCGTTTCAACGTTGTTGACGATCGTGGGTTTGCGAAACAGTCCCTCAATGGCCGGAAACGGTGGCTTGATTCGCGGCCAGGCGCGCTTGCCTTCCAGACTTTCAATCAGACCTGTTTCTTCGCCGCAGATGTAGGCTCCGGCGCCCCGATGAAGGACGATGTCCAGATCGAAGCCGGTCCCAAGGATGTTCTTCCCCAGCAATCCGGCCGCGTAGCACTCGCGAATCGCCTGGTCCAGCACACGATAACAGCGGCCATATTCAAACCGCAGATAGATGTAGGCGTGATTGGAACGGATGGCTCGGCAGGCAATGATGATGCCCTCCAGCAACTGATGCGGATCGCGTTCCATTAGAACGCGGTTGTTGAACGTACCCGGCTCGCTTTCGTCGGCGTTGACACACAGATAGATCGGGCCCGGATGATCCTTGGGCAGGAACGTCCATTTCAGACCGCATGAAAAACCGGCTCCCCCGCGGCCCCGCAGTCCGGAGTCCTTTATGAGATTTGTGACCTCCGCCGGGGCACGTTCCAGGATTGCCTTCAATTGTCCGTAGCCACCGTCCGCGCGATATCCCTGCAGCGAGGTGCTGTCGGGCGTATTGATGCGGGCCAGTAAAACGGGTTCAAAGGAGGTCATCGCGGCAGCTCAGTTCGCAACAGGTAGACACGAAAAATGTGGCTTCAATCAAACAGAAAATGCATAGGCAACACGGCCAGGTAGACAAAATCGATCCAGCCGAAGTCAGTCCAGCGCGTTCAGCAACTCCACCGCGGAGTCAGCGGTCATATTTGCATGGCAGTCTTCATCGACAAGCATGCATGGAGCACCCTCACAGGCTCCCAGGCATTCGGCGAATTCCAGTGTGATCCTTCCATCCGCAGTCCGGTGTCCGGGACACACATCCAGTCGCCGGCACAGTGATTCCCATAATTCTTCGCCGCCGCGGAGGGCACAGGAAATACTGCGGCAGACCCAGACACGATGCGTTCCCAGAGGATTCTGTTCCGGCTTAAAGAAGTTGTAGAACGACATCGTGTCGTGAACTTCGGACGGATGCAGTTCCAATAGTTCCGCGATCTCGACAATCGCCTGACGAGACACACACCGCTGAGCGTCATGAACAATGTGCAGCGCGGGCAGTGTGACGGCTCGCTTGTTCGGGTATTTCGGAAACTCGCTGCGAATGCGGTCCCGCAGTTCTTCGTTCAAAACGACCATGTTGTCTGACAGCTCCTGATCAGCGATCCAGTTCCGCCGCGATGATGTTGATGCTTCCCAGCACCGCGACGACATCGCTGAGCTGATGGTTGCGGATCATGTGCGGGAACATTGCGAAGTGAACAAACGACGGCGGCCGGGTTCTGGCGCGGTACGCCCGCGTGTTACCGTCGCTGACAATAAAGAACCCCAGTTCTCCGTTGGGCGATTCCGTCGCCGCATAGATCTGTTCGCGCGGCACGTCATAGCCGCGATTGGGCATCAGAACTTCGAAGTGCTGAATCAGCCCTTCAATACTGCGATACACGGCCGGTTTGGCCGGCAGCACCATGTCGCTGGCGACGTCAATATTGACCGGTCCGGCCGGAATGTTGTTGATCGCCTGCTCGATGATTTTCAGGCTCTCCAGAATTTCCTGCATCCGGACCAGATACCGGGCGTAGCAGTCGCCTCCCGTCGAACAGACCACGTTGAAGTCCAGATCGTCGTACGCGAGGTAAGGTTCATCCCGGCGCAGATCTCGTTCGACGCCGCTGGCCCGAGCAACGGGACCTGTGGCGCCAAAATCGATCGCGTCTTCACGGCTGAGAAAGCCGACGCCTTTTGTTCGCTCGACGAAGATTCGATTTCGAGTCAGCAGGTGATGGATTTCCGAATGTGTTTTTGGCAGCTGTTGAGCAAACTTCCTCGCGCGATCGACCCATTCCCGGTTGACGTCAAACAACACGCCGCCGACGCGTGTGTAGCTGCTGTGAAAACGCTGGCCGGAAGCGTGTTCCACGAGGTCGTAAATGTGTTCCCGCTGCCGAAACGCATAAAGAAACGCCGTGAATCCGCCCAGATCCAGCGCGGTCGTGCCGACATTCAGCAGATGGTCATGCAGCCGCATCAATTCGGCCAGAATTGTTCGCAGATATCGGGCTCGCGGAGTCAGTTCGATCCCCAGCAGTTTTTCGACCGCGTGATGCCACGCGATCTCGTTGGCCAGCGGAGACACATAGTTCATGCGATCGACGATGGTGACATACTGATTGAAATCCAGATGCTCGCCGAGCTTTTCGAAACCACTGTGCAGGTAGCCGATGTGCGGAACGGCATCCACCACGCGTTCCCCGTCCAGCGTCAGCAGCAGCCGCAGAGTCGTGTGCGTGGCCGGATGCTGAGGACCGAAGTTGAGCGTCCAGACGTACTCGCGTTCGCCGGATTCAGTCTCAGGATTTTCGACGGGCGTCAGAGGCATGGAACGGAGGGATTCAGTCAGGAAGGAAGTCGTCCAGGCGGTAGTGCTGTCGCTGGCGGCGTTGTCACCGCCGCGCGCGATCAGGGTGGATCAGCTTTCGGCTCTCGTCAGGACCGGGAAATTGTGTCGTTCACCACGACCCTTCAGCGGATAATCCTTCCGCAACGGATGAGCAGTGAATTCGTCGGGCAGCAGGATCCGCCGCAAATCCGGATGGCCGACGAACCGGATCCCGAACATGTCGAACACTTCTCGTTCCAGCCAGTCAGCGCCGCGCCAAAGGGAAGACACCGACTGAAGCTGAGGTTCGGGAAGATTAACGGTCGTGCGCACGGTCAGCCGTTCTGACGTCGCCGTATTCAGCAACTGATAGATCACGCCGAACCGGTCTTTGGCGCCTTGATACTCCAGAAAGTCGACGGCGGTGACATCGATCAGCATGTCGAAGTGGAATTCCAGCTTTAGCGCCGTCAGCAGCGCGAACACGTGGTCGGCGCTCACGTCGAATCGGCGGTTGTCGCGAAACTCGGATTCCTTCAGCGTCGGGAAGCGAGTCGTGAGTGTTGCGGTGTCAGACATGCGCCGGTCCTCTGTCGCTTACGGCAGCCGAAGTTGTCGGAAGTTGCCGAGCCTCGCGCACGCGAAGCTGTTCGTCTCGATCGAATGGTTCCGGACCCATCGGCTGAGTCCGGTTGCGAAATTCGGTGCCCATGACGGTTCCCGTGTGGCGAATCTTTTCCTGCATGGCAATCACCGCGGCCAGCAGTTGTTCGGGTCGAGGCGGACACCCCGGAACGTACATGTCCACCGGTATGAATCGATCGATGCCCTGAACCACCGCATACGTGTCGAACACGCCGCCCGTGCAGGCACAGGCTCCCATGGAAATGCACCACTTGGGCTCCGGCATCTGCAGCCAGATGCGCTGCAGCACAGGCAGCATCTTCATCACGACGCGGCCGGCGACGATCAGCAGGTCGCACTGCCGCGGGCTGAACCGCATGACTTCCGCGCCGAACCTGGCCAGGTCGTGCCGTGAGGCGGCGGTCGCCATCAACTCGATACCGCAGCACGCTGTCGCGAACGGCATCGGCCAGAGACTATTCGACCGAGCCCAGTTGGCGGCGGCGTCCAGCCGAGTCAGAAAGATATTCTCCGGCAGCCCTATCGCCATCGAAAGACTCCCTTCCGCAGCGCGTAAACCCAGGCAATTGCCAGAGTCGCCATGAACACAATCATTACCCCGAAAACGGTGTCTCGCAGTTCCGGCGGAACTCCCAGGTCGCTGTACGCACTGACCGCCCACGGATACAGAAACAGCAACTCCACATCGAACACCAGAAACAGAATGGCCACCAGGTAGAACCGCACATCAAACGGCTGACGGGCATCACGGACCGGATCCATCCCGGATTCATACGTCATGTCCTTGACCGGCGTTCGCCTGCGAGGCCCCAGCAGGTGCGCCAGGGCAAGCGTCGTCAGAACGAAACCCAGCAGAACGCCGACGTAAAGTGCGAGAGGTGGAATGTTCAGCATCTCAGTTTTCATCACAGACCGAATTTGCAGAGTGCTGCAGAATTTTGCACAGTCGGTGCAATCCTCACGGCAGCACCATCATTGGGCATTGCAATCGAAGAACGGCACGACGACGTGCGGCACTCACATAGGGCAATCTTCGCGTGCCCGTTCGGTTCCGCCGCTGATTCGGATCTGCCACTTCGGTGGCAGACAATTGCTCAGACATCCGGCTTCGCGGGTGAATCCATTTCTGCTCAGCCGATACGCCGAGCGTCCCGGTTACACGAAAACGCGATCACCGTGTTGCGGTGGTCGATGTGCCGCTGTTACACGTTGACGTCAGTCCGTATCACGGTTCGGACAGGTGACATTCTGCAATTGCAAATCCCGGACCGATGTCGGTGGCAGATTTTTCGGCAGGGCTGCAATCCGACGCGGTTTCGGAATCATCTGCCCGGACGAAACGCGCGGCAGTGTGACAATCGACACTGTCCGACGATAGAAGTGGATTCTGCGACGCATGCGTTTTGCGGCGGTAGAAATACTGACACGGCCGCTCGCCATTTTTGAGACATCGCGTTCCGCTGAAGCTCCTGTCCGGGAAATGTGCAGAACAGACTGGCACATTCAGTCACGTTTACGACGAAAGGTTTCTCGCGGGAGAGATTTTTCCCCGACGCGACTCGAGCGGCATGAGACGTGAGTCAGCCGCCGCAGCATCGGGAACACACTGCCAACGGTTACGCGCGGCTCCCGCTGAGACGCCGCCGCATCGCGCGATCCATCGACAGATTTTGCGGATTCCCACAGACCGGTGCTGTCCGCGAAAGGCACGCCGGTGCCGGGTTCCGTCCGGCCGACGGAACCGACTGCTGTGTCCCACGCAAATGCTGACTCCGCGAGGTTTGTTCCTGACGATGCTGACGGTCGCGACAATTCGAACGGCGTGGAAAAGCAAGGTCACGTCATGAGATCGGTCTGATTGTCATTTACGCACCAGAAATCAACGACGCGCGCGGTGCGAGCGATCCTTCACGCAGATACCGCGAACTATGTTCTGGCAGATGCCATGCAACACCTGACGAGACACGCTGATGCTAGTGCTGCAACAAACAAACCCGGGTACGGCGTTTCTGGAGACGCTGGGTCAGCCACAACGAACATATGGCGAACAACAACGTCGCGCATCATCAGTGATGATGGTGATTTCCGCCGTGTTCGGATTCCTGCTGGCTGCCGGTTCCGCGCTATTTCTGCTCGCGCTGATGACATCCACTGCCAATGAATCCAAACATTCCGGAGCAGTCCTTGTCATTGCCTTCTGTCTGTTCGCGCTGCCCGGCATTGTGGGCGGGCTGATGATGTTTCTGTCGTGGCGATCATTCCGAAACGGACGCACCACGTTCGCGCTGTATCCCGAACGACTTGTGCGATTCAACAAACGGCGATGGAACGAATTCGGGCTTTCGGAGATCAGCCGGATCGAAGGGAACGGTGAACGCGGTGCGGTGATCCGCATGTGCGACGGCACGAAAGTGGACGTTTCGCGGCACGTTGAAAACGCGTCTGAACTGGTCAGTCACCTCAGTGCTTGCCTGCGTCAGAGTCAACGAAGGATGGTTCCGAATCCGGTGTCCACCGCGACTCCATCCTGCGTCGCCGGCCGGTCGCGGGGCTTTCCGGCACGCTCAGCCGGGGACAGACAAATCGGTAACCGCGCCGCCTCCGTATCGGACGAAAGGCCGCTGTACGACCGTGATGCATTGGTCGCCCGGCTGGAATCTGAAGCCGCACAGGAAAAATCCGTTCGCGGCATCGGCGAAACCGAAGAAGCGAAAGACAGCAGCTCGTGGGAGATCCTCTGCGGCGGCATCTTTCTTCTGGTCGCGAGTGCGTATCTGGTTCACGTCTTCGGACAGCTCGAAAGCGGTGAAAGGGAGAGCGCTCGGCTGTGGTGGGTCTTCGCACTGCTTTACAACACCTTCGGGTCGACGCTGACGATCGGTCTGACCACTTTGGCCGGCGTTGTTATGACATTCTTTGGTCTCAACGACGTGCTTAGCTCAAAACGTGACAAGCCCGTCTACCGGTGAGCCTGAGCCGTTGCGGTTGTCCGAACACGTCGCGGGACCTGCGACCTGTCGTCGGTGGACAAGCAGTCCGATGAGCTTTCGAATTGCTGACTCGACGCCCTTCAACACTGCGGCCTCTTCACAACCTGGCAATGATACTGTCATGAGATCGTCGCGCGCAAGTTGACCAGGTTCGCCCGTGGCTTGTGTTGCGTGCGAAGCATCGACGTCCGGGGAGTGTTGTCTCCGGCGTTCGCATCGCATTGACCCATCGCACGGTGAGGCGCCGCAATTCGGAGCGAAAGAATCGCGCGAGCCGCTGCCGCGTCGGACGTCCTCCGGCACACGCGGCTCGGCAGGAGCCTCGCCCTCCCGGATGTTGGTGGCTCGGC